>CALAUZ010000406.1 GCA_937892105.1 uncultured Fretibacterium sp.
AGGCATACAGTAGAACAAATACTTTAAACAAAGAAAAAAAAAGAGAATATTTACATACTGAAGAGAATAAAATTTCAAATAAAAATTTTATTTGTGAAAGTAATATTAATTTAAATAATGTATTTTTTCAAAAAATTAATAAAATAACTAATAATAAAAATAAACAAAATATAAAGCCAATTCACTCATTATCTCAAAATAATTATGCTTCTAATAAAAAAAAAGATATTAAAAATTTAAATTTAGGAAGAAATATAACATTATCAAATGAAGATAAATATGTTTCTTATCCCATTAACAAAAGGAACAGTTATATAAATTCTACTCAAAACTTTCAATATTTTGAGAACAAATTAAAGGACCAAAAAGAAGAAAGTAATAATGATTATTCAAATTATAAAGAAAATAAAAATGATTCTAAAAATAATATTATTAGTTTAAAAAAAAGAATATATGAATTAGAAAAAATTAATGAATTAAAATGCTTGCAAATAGATGACTTAACTTTATATTATAAAACCAAATTATTGGAAGAAGAAAAAGAGAAAAGAAAAATGAATAAGAAGAATAATGATAAAATACAAAAATATTTAGAAAATAAAGAAATTGAATTAAATAAAATAAAAGAAGAAAATAGCTATTTAAAATATGAAAAAAAGAAAATAGAAAAGGATTTACAAAATTTGAAAGAAGAATTTAACAAAAAAGTAGGTGAAATCAATAAAATGGAAAATAAAATTAATAAAATTAAAGAAAAAGAAAATATAAAATTAAAAGAAAATATTTTAAAAATAGAAACAAATTTAAATGATGAAATTAAAAAAAATGAAATGATTCAAAATCATCAAGAGAAAATTGAAAGTGAATTACAGAAATATAAAAATAAATTAAATGAAAAAGAAAAAGAGATAGATAAGCTTAAAAATAATCAAAATGAGGAGATACTTTCAGGACAGCAAAAATTAAAGAAGGAAATAGAAGAGAACAAAAAAATAAAAGAAGAAAATGAAAAAATTAAAGAAGAAAATAAAAAATTTGAACAAACAAATATATTATTAAAACAAGAAAACGGAAAAATAAAAGAAGAAAATTTAAAAATTATAAAAGAAAATGAAAAAATAAAAGAAGAAAATGACAAGAATAAGAAAGAGGAAGAATTAATTAAACAAGATTATGAAAAAATTAAACTTGAATTTGGATTAATTAAACAAGAAAATGAAAAGATAAAAGGAGAATATGAATTATTTAAAAAAGAAATTGAAAAGCTAAAACAAGAAAATGGAAGAGTAAAAAATGAAAATGAAATAATTAAAGGTGAAAATGAAAAAATAAAAGAAGAAAATGGAATAGTTAAACAAGAAAATGAAATAATTAAAAAAGAGTTAGAAAACAATATAAAAATAATTGACATAATAAATCAAGAAAATAAAGAGCAAATTAAAAATAAAGAGTTATTAGAAAAAGAAATAAGATCTAAAAAAGAAGAATACAATCTAATATTAGATTATATTAATACAATTTTTGAAAATATTGATCCTTTAAAATTATTTTATAAACCTATATTAATAGGATTGAATAATATAGGTGCAGCAAATTATATAAATCCAGTTTTACAATGTTTTAGTCAAACTAAATTTTTAACAAATTATTTTATAAAGAAAATCATCAAAGATAAAAAAATGAATAATAACATAGAAATAAAAAATAATAATTCAATTCATTTATATCATTTATATATTGAATTAATAGATAATTTATGGATAAAAAATGCAAAAAGTGGATTGGAATCTTTTTCTCCTGTTAATTTTATAAATATTATTGAAAAAATGAATCCAATTTTTAAAAAAGAAGAAAACGGTAGCTCTAAAGATTTTATTATTTTTTTTTTTAACTCAATTACATAAAGAATTGAACAAACCAAATATATCTAATTACTTTTCATATAATTTAATAGGTATTCAACCTTTTAATCAATATAATAAAGATATTTTTCAAAATTTTATTAATGGATTTAGCCAAGAATGTTCAATTATATCTGATGTTTTTTTTGGAATCACAGAGACTACCATTGAATGCCTTAATTGCAAAAACAAATATAATTTGCTTGGTTATAATAATCCATTAATATATAATTATGGAATATTTAATTGTATTATATTTAAATTAGAAGAAATATATAATAAGAAAAAAAATTCTAATTTTCAATGTAATATTTCTAATCAAAATAATCATATATCATTGTATGATTTATTTCTCTATAAAGAATTGTCAAGTAGAAATCAATTTTATTGCATCAATTGCAATCAATTTTATGAATCTATTTTTAGCTCAAAAATATTTTCAAGCCCAAATAATATAATAATAATACTAGAAAGAGAAAAATACAAGAAAACTTCTGTAAAATTAGATTTTGATGAAATTATAGATATTACTCAATTTGTTTTAATAAAAGAAAAAAGAGTATTAAAATTAAAATATAATTTATACCCGGTAGACTCTGACATTGAAGGCGTTACAATCACATGGACAACCAGTAACCCAAGCACGATTTCAACCACAGGAAATGTGAACCGACAAGCAGAAGACACAAGAGTTACCCTTACAGCTAGAGCCGAAAAAACTTCACAGTCAACAGAGAAAACATTTGAGCTTACAGTCATACGCAAAAGAACCAGAACGCCAGAGCAAGCACAAGCCGAAATACAGCCCGTAGGCGTAACTGAAATCCGTACGATGAATACCAGCAATGACGAGTTTCAAATCACGTACAATGCAAGCCGGGACAGAGTTACAGACATTGACGGGAAATATACGGACATCACGATAAACAACGCCGATGATGCTCTTGACGCTGTGCAAAGTCTTCACGGGATTCTAGGCATTAATGATCCGTATGAAGAGCTTGAACCGAACATTATAACGTCTGACGCTTATGGAGCGGAGTATACGTTCTCGCAGGTGTATGATGGTGCGAGGGTGTTCGGACGTAATGTTACTGTTTCGGCGAATGGAGCGGGTGAAGGAGACTTCATCACTTCCAGCACTGTACCGAGTTCGATGCTTGAAGCGTCAAACCTGAATTTCACATACACTAAGGAACAGGCAGAAAACATAGCGAAGAATCATTATGACGGGAGTTTTGATGTCAGACAGGATAATACTGAAAAAGTGATATTCTCGCTGTATGAGTATGAGAATAATCCCGTTCCCGCGTATTTAGTGAGTATTTACGGCATAAGTGATGAGGGTGAATATCTTGATGAGAATGTGTTTGTGAACGCGCTCAATGGGGAGGTGATTTTCACGTCAACGAACATCACAGCTGAAGTAAGACTGGCAAGCGGCCAGACTGAGGCGGGCGACAACGTGCTTTTCCCGGTAACTCTACGCGAAATTTCCGGCCAGACAAGGGAGCAAATGTGGGACAGTTCTACAAATATTCAGGTCTACAATAACAACCATTATAACGCCTCACATGTAGTATACCGCGATTACCCTTCAGGCAGATGGGATGACCCACAACAAGTTTCGTCGTATAAGAACATGATACAGGTAGTAAATTGGTGGAAGCGTGAATTTGGACACGAATCTCTTGATGGAGAGGGAGGAATGGTAGTTCTAGTTACTCATCAAGATTTCTGGACGCGCGATAGCATCATCGAACTGAACAATGCCGCAGTTTTCTACAACCAGAATATTGAGGTTGAGGGAGGTCAAATTACAGGCAATGTTATAGCTGTCTGCAACCCTTCAAGCGAGGCGCAATACTCCTGCGGGGCCGTTATTGATGTCATGGCTCACGAGAGTACACACTATGTGTTTAACTGTCTTACGGGGGTCGGTGCTGGAATGTGCCAAATCGACACGTCTACAGCTGAAGGCACAGCGACCAGCGCAATACAGGAGGGGTACGCTGACATATTCGGATGCCTCATGACTGGACAATGGCTGAACGGACGCGATGTCATGGGGGAAGGCGAGTTTTTCCGCGACATAGCGAATCCTCAACTTACGCATGTCAGTTATGCTTATACAGGGACTGACGACAACGGCGGTTCACACTACAACAGTGCGCTAGTATCTTATCCGTTCTATTTAATGCACTCGCGTTACGGCTTCTCAATGTCTGCTCTTGCGCGTCTCTGGTACAAGTCCATGCGAATGGGCTCCAATGAGACATCAAGCCTCAGAGACGTTCGAGTCTGTGTACTCAGGGCGGCAAGAAAACTCGAAATGTCAACTACCCAGAAGGACAATATCCGTAATGCTTTTGATGACGTGGGAATTGGCGAAGTTACTGGCAACATTCACGGAGTCGTGATTGACAGGAAAGACGGAACGCCGATTCAGGGAGCTGTAATCACTCTTGAGAAAGACGGCGGAACAGGAGCAAATACTGCTTTCGAGACAAGAGAAGACGGTGTGTATTCGCTTGACGTTGAGTATGGGACATACACGATCAGCGTAAACAAGGATGAGTACATTGAGCTCAAAGCCTCCCGCGAGATAGAAGAAGGCGACGAAATCGAACTCAACGTAGCCCTAGTGAAAGAAGGCAAAGGCAATATTTCCGGCACGGTACGCGATGCTTTGACGGGGAATCAACTTAGTGGCGTTACTGTGAGGCTTCGTGAGGGATGGAATACGAATGACTCTAGTGTTACAACTCACACTCAGCAGACCAACACAAGCGGCTACTATTCAATGACCAGCAT
>CALAUZ010000407.1 GCA_937892105.1 uncultured Fretibacterium sp.
CTCAACACAGCAGGTGCAATAAACGTTCTCCCTGATATAATTTCTTTACTCCATCATTAACTAAGAAAGGGGAAGTATTTTTTATGGCACTCCTGAATTATGACGTATTAGAAAAATCAGGCTACAAAGGCTTCGTCCTCCGTAACGCTCCCGAAAAAATAATGCAGTTCGGTGAAGGGCTCGCCGCCGCAATGAAAGACGATTGCCTCCGCGCATTCGTAGATTACTTCTTCGATGTCGCTAACGAAAAAGCCGGCTGGAACGGTAAAGCTGTCCTCGTTCAGCCCATAGCTTCCGGCCTCTCTGACATGATTAATCAGCAGGAAGGTCTCTACACCCTCTACCTTCGCGGTTCAGAGAAAGGACAGAAGGTTGACCTCAAACGCGTAATCTCCTCATGCTCACGCGCCCTCAATCCTTACTCGCCAGACGGCTGGCAGAAAGTCCTAGACCTAGCTAAATCACCTGACCTTTCCGTCATCGTCAGCAACACAACTGAAGCCGGCATAGTCTACGAGGAAAGCAGCAAGTTTGACCAGACACCCCCCAATTCTTTCCCAGCAAAACTTACACGGGTTCTCTGGGAACGCTGGAAAGCCGGTCTTGACGGCCTCGTAATCCTCAGCTGTGAACTCATCGACAACAATGGCAAAGAGCTTCTCTCCTGCGTCAATAAGTATATTGGCCTCTGGGGACTTGAGGCAGGCTTCAAAGACTGGGTGAACGCCAAAAACATATTCTGCTCCACTCTCGTTGACAGGATAGTACCAGGCAGAATACGCGATGCCAATGAACTCGCTGAAATGAACAAGGTGAACGGTTACGAGGATAACCTTCTCGATGTCGGTGAAGTCTTCGGAGTTTGGGTAATCGAAGGGCCTGCGGAACTTGAATACAGGCTGCCTTTCAAGAAAGCCGGACTTCCCGTACACGTTGTGCCTGATGTTACGCCCTACAAGAAGCGCAAAGTCAGAATACTCAATGGGGCGCATACAGGTTTTGTTCCTGGAGCATACCTTGCAGGTTTTGACATCGTCAGGGACTGTATGCACAACGACACTATACGCGGCTTCATGAACAAAATGCTTTATGACGAGATTATACCTGGTCTTCCTCTCGACAAGAAGGATTTAACCGAGTTTGCCGAAGCGGTTCAGGACAGGTTCAACAACCCGTTCGTCAATCACGAGCTTATGAGCATATCACTGAACTCAACATCGAAGTGGCGCGCAAGAAATATGCCCAGTCTCCTCGAGTACGTCAATGAGAAAGGTTCACTGCCTCCATGCCTCGTTATGAGCCTCGCAGCATACATAGCCTTCTACAGCAATGACATTCAGGAGCTTACGGACAAAGGGTTAATCTGCAAGCGTGCCAAGAACACCTATACTGTGAGCGATGATAGATGGGTGCTTGAGTTCTACTACGCGCACAGGAATGATACTCCTGAAGCACTCGTTCACGCTGTAATGTCGAACAGGGATATGTGGGGCCAGGATTTGACGGAGATAGCCGGTTTTGAAGCCGAAGTCGTGAAAGACCTGAAGAAGATACATTCTGACGGTGCAGAAGCTGCGTTCAAGAGCGTGATATAGCCTGAACACAATATATTCACACTGAATGGCGATAATAATTACGGTCTTGCTTATGGTGAGGCCGTAAAATTTTCTCAGGAGGAGGATAATTTATGACATTCAAGACTTTAAGGGCAGTTATGGTTCTTATGCTTATGCTTGGGATTGCGTCATGTTCTTTTGCGTCAGAGGCTTCGCAGGCGATAAACGATTTTGCTTTCAATGCCGGAAAGATAATAGCAGGAGATTGGGACAGTGATTTCTTCTTCTCACCCTACAGCATAATATCAGCGTTCGGAATGGCATATGCCGGTGCAAAAGGCCAGACGGCCGGAGAGATTGAGGCGGCATTGGGCCTAAGCAGGGACATTCATGTTTCATTGGGCGGACTTGTCCGGGATTTGGACAGGAACGGCTATGTATCGTCAGCAAATCGCGTCTGGCTCAATGAAGGTCTGAAACTACGCAGAGATTACACCGATATTTTGAGGCTGAACTACAATAGCAGGGTGAAGGAGTTAGACTTCAAGGGTGATACAGAAACATCACGGAAGGCCGTCAACGACTGGGTGAGTGCTAAGACCAATGGAAGGATACAGGACTTGTTACAGACGCTTGATCCTGAAACAAGAATGGTAATCACGAACGCGGTATACTTCAATGCAGAATGGAAGTTTAAGTTCAGCAAGAATGCAACGAAACCCGAAAAGTTTTACACTGACGGTGAAAGCTATACAGAAATCCCGATGATGAGAATGCGGGAAGATTTCAGTTTTGCGGAATTTGACGGCGTGAAAGTTGTAATGCTTCCCTATAAGGGCTACAGGCTCTCAATGATTGCGGTGCTTCCCCCGAAAGAGAACCCTGACGTTCTGAAGAACATTGACGCTGAGACGTTTTCACATTGGCTTGACGCTATGAACACGTACGATGTTGACTTGTGGCTGCCGAAATTCAGGACGGAGAAGCGGTATGAACTTAAAGGCGTATTCGAGGCGGTTGGGGTGAAGCTGGCATTCACGAATGAGGCTGATTTTTCCGGAATGACATGTGATGAGCAGCTCAAGGCAGATCAGGTTATACACCAGACGTTCATACAGGTTGACGAGGAGAGGACGGAGGCTGCTGCGGCTACGGCCGTTCCAATGATGATGGGTACGGCGATGCCTGTTCAGCGTCCGAGAGCAGAGTTTCATGCGGATCACCCGTTCATGTACTTCATAAGGGATAACGAGACTGGGACGATATTATTCATGGGGTATCAGACTTTCAGGTAGAAAGTGAAAATATGACCTCCCGTTGATGATTGATGGGAGGTTTTTTTGTGTTTCAGAATATGTTTCAGTCCTTGATATAGACTACTTCATTTCGAGAGAGTCCAGAATTGCACCAAGTGTTTCCCCATTACTCACAAAGCCTGTCCCTATAATCAGCATGTAGAAGTCTTCTTCATACGTCAATATCGCCTGACTCACCCCATTGTTGTACTCGAACGTATAATTCCCCTCATCATCGCTAACAGGAACAGTACCGTTAAGCTCAAGCGCGGACAAAACAGCAAGTTCTTCCGCAGAATTTCCTTTAGGGTCTCCCGCAACAATTAACAGTGATCCAGACTTGTCATTCGCCGTTACTTCCACAACATCTCCAGACTCCACGGCCTCCCAGCCTTCAGGGACATCAATCGAGAAGTACCTGAACTCCTGAATGTCAGCGTTTGAACATGACGCGATAAACAGGAACATTACGCACAATAATACCCGTTTCATTTTCTACCCCCGTGAATGTCGAAAAGGTTTAGCCTCAGCGCATTAGTTACGACACAGAAGCTCGATAGGCTCATTGCCGCAGCTCCAAACATAGGGTCAAGTTTCCAGCCCCATAACCCTGCCGCAAGTGGAATGCCTATAACGTTATAGATGAATGCCCAGAAAAGATTTTGACGTATATTGCGCAATGTCGCACGGCTCAGTCTCACCGCAGCAGGTACATCTCGCAGTGTACTCTTCATCAGTACTATATCAGCAGCATCAATCGCTACATCAGTTCCGGCTCCTATGGCTATACCTGTATCAGCACGCGTTAATGCAGGCGCGTCATTTATTCCGTCCCCAACCATCGCTACACTGCCTTTAGTCTGTAGTTCGCGGATAACATTCTCTTTGCCGTCAGGAAGAACTCCGGCTATGACTTCATCAACCCCTGCCTGAGTACCTATAGCCTTTGCAGTGCGTTCGTTGTCGCCTGTAAGCATTACTACTTTTATACCCATTGCCTGAAGCTCCTTCACTGCCTCTTTGCTGTCGGGCTTTATGGTGTCGGCAACAGCTATAATCCCCATAAGCTCATCATCTCTCACAAACATTAACGGTGTCTTCCCGTTCTCTGCAAATTTCTGTGCCTCAAGTGTGAATTTCTCGCTAACATTATACTTTTCTCCGATGAACTTTGTACTTCCTCCAGTGAGTATGCTTCCATCATTGAGACTTGCTGTAAGTCCGTTGCCGGGTAATGCCGTGAAGTCCTGAACATCTCTCGGCTCTATTCCTTTCTCCTTAGCGTAATCAACAACTGCACGCGCTAACGGGTGTTCACTTTTTGCCTCAAGGGAATACGCAAGCATTACCAATTCTTCTTCAAGGCAATCTCCTGCTGTAAGTATGTCTGTAACTTTGGGTTCTCCGCTCGTGATTGTTCCTGTCTTGTCGAGGGCGGCAATTTCTATTTTACCGGCCTGTTCGAGTGAGGCTGCCGTCTTAAAGAGTATACCGTTCTTTGCACCCATTCCGCTTCCTACCATTACTGCAACAGGAGTAGCAAGTCCCAATGCGCAAGGGCAGCTTATCACGAGTACAGCTATACCGTAAGACAATGCGTCGCCGAATGATTTCCCGGCAATTATCCAGCCTATGACGACGATAACCGCAATACATATCACTGACGGCACGAATACACCGCATACCTTATCAGCAATTTTCGCAACGGGAGCTTTTGTTGCTGAAGCATCGCTCACCATGCGTATAATCTGCGATAATGTCGTATCCTGTCCAACGCGTGAAGCCTCGCACTTTATGTATCCTGACTGGTTTACCGTTCCGGCCGAGACTAAATCGCCCGGTGCTTTATCAACAGGTATACTTTCTCCGGTGAGTGCAGATTCGTTTACCGCGCTTATACCTTCCGTAATTATTCCGTCAACAGGGATATTCTCTCCAGGTCTTACGACGAATATATTTCCCCTCATTACCTGTTCAACGGGCACTGTAACTTCACGGCCATTGCGTATTATTGTCGCGGTCTTTGGAGCTAACTTCATGAGGCTTTTGAGAGCGTCTGTAGTGCGTCCTTTGGAGCGTGCTTCTAACATTTTGCCTACGGTTATCAGGGTTAATATCATTCCGGCAGACTCGAAGTAGAAATCATGAACGTTAAATGTATGACCTTTTTCCGTCATCATGAACAGAACATAGACGCTCCACGAGAACGAAGCGAATGATCCCATTGCGACAAGAGTATCCATGTTGGGGGCGTAATGCAGGAGCGATGAGAAGCCGGACACAAAAAATTTCTGGTTGATTACCATTATGATGGCAGCCAATAGCATCTGAGCCAATCCCTGAGCAACATGGTTATCCTCGAAGAATGGCGGTAATGGAAGGTTCAACATATGTCCCATCGAGAAATACATCAATGCGGCAAGGAACACGATAGACCATATGAGGCGGCGTTTGAGGATTGGAGTTTCGTGGTCAGCGAGAGCGTCTTCCTCTTGGGCATGTGAGACGGGTGCTTGTTCCGGAACTTTGAGGGCTGCGCCGTAACCTGCCTTCTCGACTGCGGCGATTATGGCATTGGGGGTGGCTGTGCCTTCAACGCTCATTGAGTTTGTGAGGAGGCTGACTGCGCATGATGTAACACCGGGTAACTTTTTCACTACACGTTCAACCCTTGCGGAACATGCTGCACAGCTCATTCCTGTAATGTTGTATGTATCTGACATGAATTTTCACGGCCTTTTCTTATGTGATTAGTTTTATTATATATGAAATACGGCCATGCAACACGATTATAAAGTGTAGAAATTACATTGAACACATTAACCATATAGTGTCTGATTCTGAAGGTATATTGTTGACGGGAGGATTTTTTGCGTTATCATTTCAGCAATTCCATATATAGAGAGAATACAGACCATGCAATTAATCACAAGCCATCTAAATACAGATTTCGACTCACTGGCAAGCATGATAGCAATCCAGAAGCTCTACCCTGATGCCGTAATCTGCCCGCCGGGTTCAATGTCCCGAAAAGTCCGCGACTTCATGGCCAAACAGGGCCGTCAATGGGCATCACGTATCCTCAAGCCCAAGAAAATTCCACTCGATGAAGTTACGCTGATGGTTGTTGTTGACACACGCTCAAGGGCACGCATTGGGCCATTCGCACCACTCGCGGGAAGACAGGACGTTGAAGTCCACGTTTACGACCACCACCCGCAGACCCCCGATGACATTCCAGCTTCAAAGTTAGTCTATGAACCCATAGGCGCAGCAACAACAATGATACTGGAACAGCTCCTTCTCGAACGCAAAGAGATTACCCCAGATGAAGCAACGTTATTTGCCATAGGAATATACGATGATACTGGGGCATTCACCTACGAGACCACAACAGAACGCGATATTGCCGCCGTGAGTTACCTCCGTGAACTGAGGGCAGACTTGTCGGGAGTACTCGCTCAGGTTGAAACCGACGTATCCCAAGAAGACAGGAAGCTGCTCGATACACTTGCGGAAAATATCCGTGAGAAGTACATTAACGGTGCAAAAGTTTGCCTTACATGGGCGGAAACAGAACAGTACATGCAGGGTCTCTCCGTATTCGTGAACAAGCTCAAGGAATACTGCGACTCCCACGTAACTATAGCTGTAGTGAACAATGGCGGAAAGAAGATTAACATCATTGCACGCAGCGTTGAAGGTATCCTTAATGTCAAAGAGTTCCTGGCACCTTACGGAGGAAGCGGGCATTACCAGGCAGGAAGCGCAACACTAATTGACAGAGACGCTAAAGAACTGCTCGATGAAATTGAAGGCAGACTTTCGGGAGCAATTACACCAATGCTAAAGGTCTCGGACATAATGACTTCGCCGGTTATCGCTGTTGGAATTGACGCAAGAGTTGACGAGGGTTACAGAACAATGCTTCGTTTTGGTGTGAAATCGTTGCCGGTCGCTAACGAAAACGGTGAAGTAGTCGGCATCATGACGCGAAAAGATTTAGATAAGGCCCATCTTCACGGACTTGACAGAGCTAAAATTTCAGACTTCATGACGCAAGGGATTATCAGCCTTTCCGCAGAGGCTTCGATTGACGAGGCACACAGAATGATGGCAACCTACGGATTTGAAAAAATGCCGGTGCTTGACAGAAACGGCAAAATTTTGGAACAGGTGGATCCGGTTGGTAAAGTTGTATTAAGCGAAGAAAGTGCAGCAGATTTAACAAGTATGCTTGAAGATGTCATTTTAAGAGGTACAGGTAAACGTGCAAGTATCGGCAGACCGGCAGCAGGTAAAACCGGTACAACTTCAAATTATCATGACGCATGGTTTGTTGGATACACGCCGGAT
>CALAUZ010000408.1 GCA_937892105.1 uncultured Fretibacterium sp.
TCGATACCACAGCTTTCAGACGCGAACACAAAGAGCTTTACGAGAGCTACGTTACACCGAAACCCGCTAGCTTTTTCAGGGTCAGTGAGGGAGGCGCGGAGTAATGCTGTATAGGCACGATTGCGATTACGGCTTCCGCGTTGAACGCAGGGTGCGCAGGGCTATCAACGAACTTCACGGCTCTTGCGCCCTCCTTGCAGGCGAATGCGAAACTCTGTCTTACCAAGCGGGAATGTCCGTGCGCGGAGTGGATTACAAAGAAATCATCTCCATGATGCGCGATGAGGCCGCTAACGTTCTTCACCTCTGCGGCAAAATCGAAGATATGCTTGATGAGGGGGCGGGATTATGCCGTTCCTAAGAGCTACTAACATTCAGGCGAAAAAGCCCGCAAGCGCAACAACCAGAAAACCGCGCCCCGTATGCGATGAGACGATAATGGAGACCGTCCGCATGTGGTTGCATGAAGACGAAATCTCCACTAACTCGGAGCTTGCCCTCTTAGGGCTGTTATAGCTCAAATGTCCGCAGGGTGGGTATTTGCCGTACTTGCCCTGCAAGGTTTTTCAAAATTAGAATGGAGGAATTGTATCATGTTCAAACTCAACCGCAAGCTCATTCTCGACCCGAAAATCACGCGCGAAGCTCTGATGTCCGTTACCGCCGCTCTATACACCACTATCAACAGGAACACAGCTCCCGATAAGGCCGAAAGAATTGCAACACTCTGCAAAGACATGTGGGCAATCTGCGACACTCTCAGCATATACTTTAACGGAGGCAACTAAGCTATGACACTCACCGCGAATATGCCGCTTTTCTGGTTCTCTGACACCGCCCAACTTACTAGCTACATCAATGAGAGCTGGAACGAGGCCAAGAAACGCCAGAGGGCAAGAAGGCTGCTTAGGAAATCACGCGAAGAAACACAGTACCCGCGCTACGCCGATGATTGGGAAAGGGAAGGCGACGAGTAATGACAAGTGCTGAAAGGTTCGACCATATCAGGGAGCTGTTTCACCCCACTACTATGCAGGATTGGGAAGAAATTTTCGCCACCCTTCAGGAATACCGCAACAACAGCGAAATACTTTCATTACCTCTGCTGTACGAAACTCCCAAATCTGATAACGGCTTGCCCTGGTAATAGCATCTTCATTGAGGGCGCAAGGCTTGTTCTACAACGCCCTCTCGTTTTTTCTTGGAAAGGATGAACAATCTATGTACAGCGAAACAGCTGCTATCATTCTTGAACAACTCGGCGGTATTGAATTTGTCAAGGTTACAGGCGTTCGGGATATTTGCTCTACCGACAGCGGAGAAACTCTCAGAATGACGCTACCCAAAAACCAGAGCAACGCAAACAGGCTTGAAATCTCTCTCGACTACGCAACAGACACATACAACGTCAGGTTCTACAAGTACACACCTCCAAAGCTGAGAATGAACACAAAGACACATTCTGCCGCTCTCTTGCGGGAAAGTATCAAAGAAGTTATTGCGTTCTCGGAAATCTACTTTGACCAGCTTCAAGAGATTTTTACACAGGTTACGGGCTTCACTACAAGAATGCCACGCATTATCGGCTTCAACTGCTAATCACGGTCAGGGCTACAGCTATATAGCTGGGCTTTTCAAAACAGACGCGGGGGCTTCCATGCTCCCGTTATTTTTCTCCAAGAAAGGAATATCATCATGAACTCACAGACAACCATCAACATCAAGGAATTTGACGCGCTCAATATCGAACAGAAAGAGAGCTTCATCGCTCACACTTGCGCAGACATCGTTCAGGGCTTCTTCATCTCAGGCAACCGCAATGGGCTGGGAGTCATCATTAAAAACTTGTCCGCCATTCTCGAAAGGGCTAAAGACTGCCTTGCCTGCATCGACATGCTCAACAACGGCGGAGATGTGTACAGCAAAATCTTGCTACTTCTTGAATACGCTGGGCGCAACGGGCTTAACGAAGAATTTGTTGACGGGCTGATTGACATTACCGAACGCGCTCAAGAAAGCCTCGCTCAAAAATCGGGCGTTGTCCCCGCTGGCAATGAGGAACGCAAAGTGCTGGAACGACTGCGCAACGTCATGGACAGGAAGAATATAGCTCCAAAGCAGGAAATCACTGACATTCCCGCATAATCATAGTCAAGTTTTTCGGCTCAATTTTGAGCTTAGACGATGGGCAGGGCGTTCTTGTGGCGACCCTGCTTTTTTTGTCCGCAACAGCAAATTTAAGAAAGGAGGCTCACGGCCATGAAAAAATCTATAGTCCCAGTCATTCACCCAGAATATCAGCTGTACCAGAAGGACAACAAAGTTTTCTGCACTAGCCGTCAAGTTGCGGAGGCTTTTGGGAAAAGACATGACAGCGTTCTAAGGGACATTCGCAACCTGAATTGCTCAGAGAATTTTCGACTACACAATTTTGTGGAATCGTTATTGACTGTTGAAACTGGGCATGGCGCAAAAAGAAATTTCCCGGTCTTTCTCATGACACGCAACGGCTTCATGTTCCTTATCGGCGGCTACTCTGGCGAAAAAGCTGGCGCAATCAAAGAGGCGTATATAGAACGCTTTGACGCTATGGAGACTTTCATTCGCGATTACATTCTAGCTAAGGACGAATTTCCTGTCTTCACTCAGGCCATTGCTGACGCTTACGGAGAGCCTAACAGCTGGCACTACAAAAACGAGATTGACATGATTTATCGCATTGTTCTCGGCATGGATGCTAAACATTTTAGGGAGCTTCACGGCTTGGAGAAAGGCGCGAACATAAGACCGTTCTTGACTGAGGCGCAACAAAAAGTCGTACGCAATCTACAGAGGCAAGATATTCGCTTGTTGTATCTTGGCGTGGATTATGACGGCAGAAAAAGCAAACTCTCGGAATATGCTCTGCGCTCACTGCCGGGATAACACCTAGATACGCGGGGTACTCGCCCCGTTTTTTTGATAATATTGACAAACGGTTATTACTCTAAAAAAGGATGGTACGCGACTTTGATGAAAATTGTTCTTGATATATTCTCATTGTTCAAAAAACACAGTGAATTTCCTCTAATTTTTGATGATGAAGAAATGTATTCATTGCGCCTGTTTGATGATGAAATTTTATCCTTCTCAATGAGCCGGAGCGGTCTTGATGGCTTGAAAACTCGTATCTTACGTGTAAATCACTCTAAGCGCAGGCTTTTACCGCCAGATTTAGAGCTGAACAACGAAGCTCTCCTTCAATGGCTAAAACGGCGGGTTATTCCTAAGAACCGCGCTTTTGTCGCTGACATTCTTAATACTATGGGACTTACGCCTGGTGATACAAAGGGAATAATTGACGTGTGCAAAGGCTTGTCGTTGAATGACAGCTATTGGGTAACTCCTTCTGGATTTGGCGGTAAATTCAAGGATTATAACCTGTATGAGAACGGATTTTCCGAGATATTGTCGTTAATTGCGTATACAGGGCGTGGACGTACTCGGCAACCATTCACAACTTCACCAGAGTTCACCACGCACGGAATGTTGCGTAAGGCTTGGCGCGTTCTTGATGACGGAATATATCTGTTCAAGGGAGGGACGGAAGGTTTCTTGAATGCCGGATTAGAGCCGTATAGCGAATATTACGCGTATCAGGTAGCACAGCGTATGGGACTAAACGCCGTCCCGTATGACTTAGTGAAATGGAAGGGCATATTGTCTTCAAAGTGCAGGCTTTTCACGGACATTAACACGGCGTATATCCCTATAGGGCATATAGTACGTAGAGGCGGGTTAAGTGCGTGTCTTGATTTTTATTCTGGAATAAGTCAGCAGGCATTAGAAGAAGTGCGGAGTATGCTTGTGTTTGACGCTGTAATCTACAATGAAGACAGACATTACGGGAATTTTGGCGTTCTGATGGACAGCCGTACATGCCGAATATTTGCGCCAGCTCCGATATTCGATAATGGAGTATCACTGTTCAATTACGCCGTTAAGGAAGATATAGCCGATTTGAAGAGTTATGCTAGAACGCGTCCTAATCCCTATGATATACCTTATGAACAAATCTGCGCGGAAGTGCTAGGGCAAAAGCAAAGGGGACAACTAAAAAAGCTAATCGGCTTTCGTTTCAAACGTCATTCGCAGTATAACCTTCCAGAATACCGATTAAAAGCTATAGAGCGTCAAATAAATCTCCGTGTCAGTGAATTGCTCTCTCTGCCTAAGAAACTAACTATCAGAACAGGAAACTGAGAATTTGACTGCCCTACACATATTCTTCCGCCCTCTTCAATAGCTCCCTGCTCCTGCGGTAATATGTCGGCTTCGTCATCCCTACTTTTCGCATTACTGCTTCAGGCTCCATATGCAAAATATATCTATGCTTCAATATCTGCCCCATCTGGTGCGTGTCTAGCTCTTCTACCACTAGGCTCAACGCTAACTCTTCTACTGCCTGTATCTGACGCTCTAAGCCCGCTAGCCGCTTCTCTGCCTTCAATATTCGGCTCACTACTTCAAACACTGGCTCTGATACTCCACCGCCCGTATGCGCTTCATAATTCGCACCGCGTACAGACATAAGGCTGCTCAGCATTGCTCGCGTCTCTGTCATTTTCTTCACGTTCTTGCGGTAATTCCACAGTATTCGCTCCGTCTTTGTCATGCCAAAAATATCACCGCCCTTTAGGTTACTCACATGCTCATTTTCGTAACTTTATAGATTACCTGTATGTTTTTGCACGCGTTCGTTCAGGGTTATCCGCGTCCCTTTTTCTTTCCCGTACACTCGCTCTACGTGAAGTGCGTCTAACTGGCTATCATCCCGTATTACTCCGGCCATGCTCAAACAATCTTGCAGTGCCTTCACTCGGTTATCTATATCCCAACGGCGGTGATTGCCCGTCTT
>CALAUZ010000409.1 GCA_937892105.1 uncultured Fretibacterium sp.
TCTGCCGCAGCTCTAAGCTGTTCACGTGCATTTTTTCTGTCAGAGAGAGCGCATAGCTCCATAAAATCATTGAGTGTAATAGTTATATCGAACTTATCAACTATAGCCCTTCTAGTGGCTTCGTCTCCGTAAGGTAGTTGTTCGGATAACTTCATGAGGAGCATATCAAGTAGCTTGCGGCTCTGTGTATTGAGATTGACGCGCTCAAAGTTCAATAGTCTGACTTCTATATCGCCGTCCTTATCGCTCTTGATGGTAATACGCCCCTCCTTACTGATGCCGAATTGGTTTATAGTCTGCATGGTATGCATTCCCTTCTTGTTTCTATTCTGTACCACGTCAATAGCTTTACCGCTGTAAATATTGACATATCTATTTTCACGGGCATTCTGTGAGGCCTGCCCTGTAATCTTTCTACTCTTAGGCATAAGAGCCTACCTTTCTCCTCCATGTGGAGGCTGATTTATTATTGAGCATTGAGCTAATCCTTTCTGCGGACTTGGCCGCGTGTTGTTTTAATCAAGGTTCTGGATACTGGAATACGAGGAATTGAGGAAATAGCGCAAGAATGCTAATATTTCAGTATTCCAGAAAGTGCCATACTTCCCGAAACATTTGGAGATGAAGCGGGGGTATGGTTTATTTTTATGTCCCTCGAGAGGGCTTTATGAGCTGATTATACACGTCAATAGCTGAGTGATAAATCACGGGAAAAACGGAGATAAAACGGTAAAGCAAACCCGCCCCCCTAAACAGTAGAGAGCGGGTATATCATTGTAACGATAAAACGGTTTATACTCTTTTAGCCCTAAGTCGACGTATAACGTTCAAATCGTCTCTACGGTTATTGACTTCCTGCTGAATAAGAGTGAGTATGAATTTTGAAACCGGCATGCCTTCAAGAGCGGCCAAGTCCCTAATATCAGCTTCCAGAGCTTTATCGGGGTAAACCGTGAGTTTTATTTGCTTATATGTTTTATGCTCTGTATCAAGCCCCGCCCCCTCAATCATTTTCTGTGGAGGCATAGGCTTTTTAGTATCTGCGTCCACAGTAGCGTGTGAGGGGGGATTGTCCGGCTCATTTGAGGCCTCTGCTTTGTCCTCTAGGATTTCTTCATTCTCCTCTGTGAAGTTCACGATATGAGCTTCCTCGTTGCTCTCCTCTCTGCTTTCAGTGATGCCGTCTGACTGTTCAGGGTTCGTAATCTGTATATCTTCCTGCATATGCGCGTCTCCTTTCTGCGTCCATGTGAAGAATTTGCGTGTTAAAGATATTCTGCTATTAGTTGTAGACTTGGCCAAGCTCTCCAAAAAATGGCTTTCTAGAGCCTCAAAATATGCCTCATTGGGAGCGTCAAAATCGCCCTGTTCGAAGAAATTAATGCTATCAGTGAGTACATTAGTATCTTTGCGTATTGAGCTATCTGTTTTTATGAAAGCCCGTCTAAAGTCGATAAATGGAGCAATCAAGCTCCTGTAATCCCGCATGAATAATCCCCCCCCTGGTCAAAGTGTCAAGCCGTGAAAGATAGCGTAGCTGATAGAGGCCTCACAGCCGGAGCGCAACCTATCGACATTATGAGCGTAAATTTGAGTAGTAGAGATATTAGAGTGTCTAGCGAAATACTGAACCTCGGCCAAGCTCTGCCCTGCCATGAGAGCGATAGTAACTGCGCTATGTCGTAAGCTATGAGCTGTGAGTCTATCGGAATGATAGCCTGCCTTCATCATGGAGTTCTTAGCAATGCCGCTGATAGTGCGAGTAGTAAGCCTTCCTCCTAAGTTTCTGTGGGAGCATGATACGAATAGCGGCTCTTTCTTGCTGACTTGGCCGCGCGCCGTAAGATATTCGCGTATGGCCTTCAACACTTCGGGCGTAAGTTTAACGAACTCTTTTTTGTCCGTCCTGCCTTTGCCCTGAACGAACAGCACCGGTAATCCTCCTACAGTGGACAAATCTTCAACATTAGCGCGCATAACTTCGATAGTTCTTAATCCGCCCGTAGCCATGAGAGCCAGAATTGCGAAGTTACGTTTTCCCTCCACAGTATTCTTGTCAATGCCCTTCATCATATTCTGAATCTGGGGGGCGGTTAGGAAGTCGCGTTTATGCCCCTTGTCAATCTTAGGAGCTTTAATGCCCTTCGTAATGTTCGGATAAATCCCCTGACGCTCCGTCCAGTCAAAGAATCTGCGAATAGCGGAGAGATAAGCGGCAATAGTAGCAGGTTTGCATCCACATACTTGAAGAGACTTCTTGAATGCCGTTATATCCTCTCTTGTCGGCTCTGTAATGTTTGCCGTTTTACAGTAATTTATCAGTCTAGCTATTCCGGCTTTGTACGTTTTAACGGTTAAAGGTGCAACGTCTAGGAAGTCGACAAATGAGCTTACTAATACTCCTGATACTTCAAAGCTTTTTACGGTTTTATATGCCTCAATCGTTTTTATGTCGTTCATCCTAAAATCTCCCTAACTGTTAATGTGATGTTAGGAATTATACAGTAACCTTTAATATCTGTCAACTAATATCTGTCAACAGTTTAACGGTTAAAATAATATTGTATAGCAAGCGTTTATTTCGCATAAGATATATTAAACGAAATACAGTTTTACCGTTAGAAGTCTATTAACCTCCACTGGTGGGCGGTAAAAAGTAAAACATGATTTTGATTTTCTCTGTGGAGGCTATCAAAAACTTTTTCGCCCTATATCTAGCTATAAATCGGGGTTCCGCGTATCCGCAAAGTATATCCCCCCGTCTCCAAGTACCTATGCTAAAAATCAACTGGGAATGAAAAAGCCACATAATGAAGACTTCTCATCATATGGCTTATAGTTAATCATCTATACTGTCGTTTCTCGGCTTCCCAGTCCGTACGCTCCTGTAACTTTACCCACACGCTGGGCCTTTTATCCTTATTCATTATGTCGGCTTCGGGAGTACCCATCCTGCGCAGAAATTCTACTTGCTTCATGTCAGGCTTGGCCGAATACTCTTTTTTTTCTCCTGTGGGCACTATACCGCTCAATACTGCCATGTATAGGCTGTCGGAATATCCCTCACTCCAACGAATACACGCCCGCTCCTGTATCTCATCTAGCAAGTCAGGATTTCTCACAGCTTCGTGGAGTATCACTTTCGCTTCTAGTTCAGGGTTGACGGCTAGAATATTCATGCATTGCTCACGCTCTTTCTCATTACCCCCTGAGAGTCTCAGCCTGCCGTCTTTTACACTCTTGCTTATGCCTCGTTTCTCAATTTCTTGAAGATAAAGTGCAGGCGTTAATTTGGGGGCCTCCACAGTTGAGGGAAATAGAGCGGCTAATAATTCGGGTTTTAGTTTCGACTTCATCGTCTCTTACTCTCTCTCCATGAATAAGTTATATCTCGAATAAAACTCTAAATGTATACTCCCGGGCGCTCCATTCCTATGCTTCAATATCTTGGCCTCAATCGCTATCGGCTCTCCGCTCCGCTTGCAAGCGTCTACGGTTTCAAGGGTCTTTTGAAGTCGTTCCTTGTATTCAGCTTCCTTCTCTCCACTTGCTCGGTCTATGCCGTCTATCTGCATACCTATCAACACATCAGAGCTGTATTCTATTGCTCCGCTCTCCTTGAATGAGGCCATTGTTACGGGCGTGTTATAGCTCTCTCGGTTGAAACTTGATATGCCTATTACTGGGAGCTGATAATCGCGGCTTAGTCTCTTTAGCTCCAATACACTCTTGTCCACATTCTGCTTATCTGTGTACCTGTCGTTATATGGAGCTAAGATTTGCAGATAGTCAATCACTACTACGGGGGCTTGCCCATCATGTGTTTTTATATAGGCCTCCACATAGCTAGTGATTTGCTTTACTCCTACGTCTCCTATGCCCTCAATTATTGTCAAGTTTTCCCCCCATTCGGAATATTCCTCTATCACTTTCCGTATATGCTCCTCATGTTCAGGGTTGCCATAAAATGACGCTCTCAGTATCCCCCGCGTTGATAATGCATTCTTCGTTCGCCCTGTCTGTGAGAGTGAGAGCATTAATGACTCTCGGCTTATTGTCTTGGCCATTAGTTCAGAGCGGCTCATTTCTAGGCTGAATATCAGCACTCCATGCCCTGCCTTTGCTATGTTATCTGCTATCTGCAAGGCTAGCGTCGTTTTACCTAATGAGCTTATCGCACCTATGAAATAAAGCCCGGGATATAATCCCCCGTCTAGGAGTTCGTCAAGAGCTTCAAATCCTGTCGGTATTGCCTTCCCTTCCCTTGACTTCAAAAGCTCCTCCATGTAGTCATTAAGGCGTTCAGATACCGGCTTCAACTGCTCTTCATCCACACTTGTTTTCTCGTCTGTGGGGGGATTAGCATTCTCCTTGCGGCTTCTCTCTGTATATCCAGTATATGAACTACTATGCTCCGGAGTTCCTCTTATCGCTTCGGCTATCGTCCTTTCTCCATACGTTTGAGAGCCGCGCGGTTCGTCCCATTTTTCCCGCATAAGCATTGACGCTCTGAACATCATATCCATTCGCCGCGCGTCATTCCCTGTATAGTGCGCTAAGTGATTACACAGGGCTAATTCGGCCTCACTACTACTCGCATACCCTGATATATCGCCGTCATACAACGCCCTTATCCTACGGCCATTAGGCGCATTAAACATTCGCTCCCATAATTCTACGCCGCTAATGTCCGATGAATACTGCTTTTGTTCAAATGGTATAATTATTGATTCTAGCTTTTTCTTCTCGGTCTTGGCCAAGTACTCAGAGTATATCTGCAAGGCCTCTTGTGTACGCTCTGCAATAGGCCTCACTTCTTCGTATGGCTTGCCGGTTACTGTCAAGTAATGCTCTCCGAAATACAGCTCTAATCCTAGGTCCGATTTCCGCGCCCCGAGTTTGCCTCCTAATCTCCCTCTCAGCGTCTCCGCTCCCTCTGAAACACTGAACAGGATATGCAACCCCCGCCCGCTCGGTGATCGCTCCGTGTAGCTGTTCATTCTGTCCACAATAGAGCGGGCAAAGGCACTCAGCTCTCCGCTCTCACTTATTACGTGGTCTAAGTCTATGCCCGCTATTCCGTTCCCTAACTCAAACCCTATTCCGCCCCGGCCAAGCCGCGCAACCGCCGCCGCCGCCGTCTCAAAATCCGACCATGTCGACGCGTCATTAGCTTTAGCTCCCACACTGGGGGTGTTCGGGGTGTAGGGACTCTTCGGCTTCTCCTCATTCATTCCCCATATTACCCACTGTTTCAATTCCTTCATTTCGGGGGGTATCACTTCATACTTCTCACGTGAGTCCGTCATTCCGGATTCTCCTTTCGTTAATGTTGGTCAACTGTATTTTGCATTTTCTCGCTTCCACAGGGGATAAACTCAGTCATATTCTAGGAAAACGCCCGCTAAAAAAGGGCGTTTTTCCTCTCAGATAGGAGTCCTGAGAGTCCTAGGAAAAATCACCCCTCCTAAGTGTGGATGTTGCAAGGCTTTACAAATTCGATAGCGCACCGATACCCCCCAAATAGCGCACCGATACCCCCCAAATAGCGCACTGATACCCCCTCTACTATACTGAGTGCTAATGTGTATTTTTGAGTGCCAAAATTAGCACTCTTCGGAGAGCATAAGTATAGATACCCGCCCGTTATGAGCGTGGGTAAAAATCAAGCTGTGATACTGAATGACTAGCTGTTATTCTTTCTTGGCCGCCGCGCGTCTGCTTTTACCTGCCAGATACTTTTTGCCTCTTTTCGTAGAGTCTGGGTAATCAGGTAGCGTGAAGTCAATCATGAAGTTCTGCCAATCCTCAAAGGAGTAAAGAGCAAGTTCGTAATCATAGAGCGGCTCTCCGTTACTGTGGGTATAATGCCAGTCAACGAGGCCGTAAATATCGGCGATAGCGTCTAAATCACGCTCTACAGGCTTCATGATAAGTTGTTCATAATGCCTGTCTTTGTAGTGTTTTGCGTCCATTTCATCCACAGTAGGGAGTTCGGGGCATGCCTTCAAAAGAGCCTCTACGGATATGCGCGGGGGCTGTCCTTTATTCATTCTGACTCTGTAGACTTCTGACAGATGCCGCGCGATTGGGTAGGCGTAAGGATTCTTATGCGGGTTGATAGTGAAAATCTTAATATTGACGGGCATAATATATCTAGTGCATAGGTACTCTAAGAGCTTCACGGAGAATGCTACACATATCCTGCTATCGATAACAGGGTCTTTGTCAAGCGTTCTTGTTTCCTCTGTACTGTCCAGCAGGTAGGAGCTGAAATGTTTTTTGAGGCTCTTTCTGCGCTTGCCTGTACCTTCCCAGACTTCATAATCAAAAGTCATGTAGAGACTGAACAGGGCTTCTGCCGCAGCTCTAAGCTGTTCACGTGCATTTTTTCTGTCAGAGAGAGCGCATA
>CALAUZ010000410.1 GCA_937892105.1 uncultured Fretibacterium sp.
GCGGATGTAGTTCAATGGTAGAGCGTCAGCTTCCCAAGCTGAATGTTGCGGGTTCGAATCCCGTCATCCGCTCCATATTCCAGAAATCAACAGGGCCTTGTGAGTTTTATCGCAGGGTCTTTTTTTGTGCAGAAAGGTTTGTAAAATCAGCCGTCATTGTTATATACTAATCTCCGTTTTTAGCCCTTTAATATGGAACAGGAGGAATTAATTTTTCATGCGCGCAATATTATCCGTCATTCATATAGTCGTGTCGGTCATGCTGATATTCGTTGTTCTCGTACAGCAGAGAAAGCAGGGCGGCTTCTCTGGAGTATTCGGCGGAGGAACACAGGCAGATACAGGACAGTGGCAGAGATTTTCCGGCCTCACAAAATTAACGGTAATTCTTTCGGTCATCTTCATGGTAACTTCATTCTTCATCGTCTTCCTGAATTAGCCGGCAGAAAGGAAGTAAATCACAGTGCTAAATTCCCTCAGAGATGTTACAGCCCTGAAGGTAAACCCCGAACGCCTCCGCAGTGCCTCTCATGACGAAATCAAATCAGGCGCAACAACTGATATATACTTCATCAACACACGCGATGTCCTGGCCTCCGTCAATATGCTGGACACCGAAGTAACCGCCGAAATCTTCACTCGTACTACAGGAATGTTTGCGGGACTTGGAGAAGTTCTCGAACTCCTCAAAGATGCCCCCGTCAAAATCGAGGCTCTCCCAGAAGGCGAATACTTCTCACCCAAAGAAGTAGTGATGAGAATACGAGGTTCATACGGTGCTTTCGGGCTTCATGAGACAAACCTTCTCGGCATACTATCAAGTTCTTGTGCTTGGGCAACTGCGGCTCGTGAATGCGTTGAGGCGGCAGGAGGAAAACCCGTTCTCGTTTTCGGGGCAAGACACCTTCACCCTGCTATTGCACCCGTAATGGAGAGCATGGCCGTGAAGTTCGGCGGCTGTTCTGCGGCAAGCTGCATTCTGGGCGCGAAACTCTGCGGCCGTGAACCTGCTGGAACAGTTCCTCATGCGGCAGTGCTGATTATGGGCGACACACTGAAACTGGCAGAAGCATATGACGCTGTTATGCCCCCTGAAGTAGGCAGAACGTTTCTCGTTGACACATTCCATGACGAGTGCGAGGAGGCTCTGAGGCTGGCTCATGCTATGGGAGACAGACTGGGAGCTGTAAGGCTTGATACTCCTGGCGAAAGAGGAGGGGTTACTGCTGAACTTGTAAGGGAGATACGTTACAGGCTCAATCATGAAGGCTTTGAACGCGTCAAAATCGTTGTATCAGGAGGACTTAATCCCGAACGCATAAAGCTGCTTTCAGAGGCAGGAGCGGACGTTTTCGGTGTTGGAAGCTACATTGCCCATGCTGTCCCTATGGATATGACTATGGATTTGAAGGAAGTTTCAGGGAAACCGGTGGCCAAAAGAGGAAGACTGCCCGGTATCCTTGAAAACAAGAGGTTAGTTGCAGTAAAATAGCACCTGTTGCGGACATGCCCCCGTTCGCAGGAAGAATCTTGCAGGAAGGACAATAATTATATAATGACAGGCAGCAGCTCATATCTGGCAAAACCCGGCCAGGTAGAAAGAAAATGGTACGTTATTAATGCCGCAGACAGATCAATCGGACGGCTTGCGGCAGTTATCTCGCGCATACTCACAGGGAAGAACAAGCCCACGTACACCCCTCACGTTGACACCGGCGACTACGTGATCGTCATCAACGTTGAGAAAGTGAAGCTCACAGGACACAAGGCCGAGCAATCTACTTGGCATTATCATACGGGACACCCGGGCGGTTACAGAGCAACGCCGTGGGGAGTTTTGGTGAACACGAAACCCGAAGCTCTGTTCCATCATGTCGTAAAAGGAATGCTCCCGAGAAACAGGCTGAATTACGCAAGCAAGCTGAAAGTTTATGCAGGTC
>CALAUZ010000411.1 GCA_937892105.1 uncultured Fretibacterium sp.
TGCTTTATACATTCGATGCACCTCCTTTCGGAAGCTATTATATCAATATGTTTTTTCACATCGTCCTCCTTTCTTTTAATTTTTAGTGTCTCTATTTTATCGCTTTTTGTCTCAAAAATCGTATAATATTAAAAAATCAAAATTATTTTTAATGTGGAAGGGCTGGCACGTATAATATAATGATTGAAGTACATCGTCTGAACGGCGAAGCATTTTTGCTTAACTCTGACATGATTGAGACTATCGACGTAACGCCTGATACAGTTTTGCGTTTACTGAATGGTCATAGGTACGTTGTGAAAGAAAAGGTTCGCGACGTTTACAAAAAAATTATAGCCTTCAGGAAAGCAGCGGGTTATACCTGCATAATTGCGAACACTGCGGACGAGTCGTAATAAAATAGCAGGGGTGAATTTGTTTTGGATTTAACAAGTCTTATAGGTTTTTTAGCAACATGGATATTAGTTATTGCGTCAATGGCTTCCGGAGGAAATATCGGGGCTTATATTGATATTCCGTCGTTAATGATTACAGTCGGCGGAGCAATAGGTGCAACGGTAATTTCAAATCCGGGAGACAGATTAAAAGCTATGGTAGGTTGTATGAGAAACGTATTTTTGTTCAAAGAGCCTGATTTAGTCAGCATGGTTCAAATGATAGTGAGCTTTGCTGAGAAGGCAAGGCGTGAAGGTTTGTTATCACTTGAAGCAGATGTTGCCGAAGTTGAAAGCGATTTCATGAAGAAGGCTATTCAGCTCGTAGTTGACGGAACAGATCCTGAACTCGTTAGAGCAATCCTTGATACTGAAATCGGAAATTTTGAGGACAGGCATTCGGCGAATAAAGCGGTCTTTGATAACTTAACGGAGTTTGCACCTTCATTCGGAATGATAGGAACGTTAATCGGACTTATAGCAATGTTGGGAAACTTGTCGGACGTTAACGCACTCGGTCCCGGAATGGCGGTTGCTCTTATAACGACAATGTACGGCTCAATGATGGCTAACATGTTTGGTTCTCCTGTCAGTAAAAAACTTGCGGCACGTTCAGCACAGGAAGTTAAAGCAATGGAATTGATGGTTGAGGGAATTTTAGCGATACAGGCAGGCGAGAACCCTCGAATCGTCGAAGAGAAGTTGAAAGTTTATCTTCCGCCGAAAATGCGAGAGGCATTCAATCAGGAGGAGGCATAAAATAAATGGCACGTCAGAAGAAGCCCGAAGAACCGGGATTATCGGCACCGTTTTATATGGGAACATACGGCGATATGGTTACGCTGATATTGTGTTTTTTCATATTGCTGTTTGCTATGTCGTCAATAGATTCTCAGAAATTTCAGAAGGCTTTATTATCGTTAAGGGGTTCACTTGGGGTTTTGAAGGGAGGCGTTACAACCGAAGAATCTCAAGACCCTAATAAAAGCGGTGAAGTCGGAACAAGTCCGGGAGCTAGCGAACGTGTTGAAATTGATACAAGGCACGTAGCTTACACGTTAAATTCGTTTTTGCGTTCTGAAAATTTAACACGCGATATTCAGGTCTCAATAAATCAACGCGGTGTAGCAGTTTCAATAAGCGATCAATTTTTGTTCCAACCCGGACGAGCTGAATTAAGACCTGAAGGTCAAAGAGCTTTATATAAAATTTCTGAGTTAGTCAGAAACAGGGTTCCGGCAGCGGCGGTTGAAGGTCATACGGATTCAGGAATTTTGAACGGAGGAATTTATCGTGATAATTGGGGATTAAGTGCAATGAGGGCAGCGGCTGTTGCAAGCTATATGGAACATGCCGGAGGATTTGATCCTACGAAATTACAGGCAGTCGGTTACAGTTCGGCACAACCGATAGTTCCTAATGACACTCCTGAACACAGAGCCTTAAATCGCCGTGTTGAAATAGTATTTTTATCGCAATATCCAAAACGTTAGGGTGAATAATGATGAAATTTACGGCATGTTACACAAAAATTGATAACGGGTACATGGGACAGCTTTTAGAATGGCCAAACGTCATTACGGAGGGTGAAACACTTAATGATTGCCGTGAAATGCTTATTGACGCAGCAGGTGAAATGGCTATTGTATACCGTGAGGATGGTTTGAAAATTCCTCAACCCGAAATTTTGACTGAACCTTTATTAATTCCGTTGGAAGAGGCAGCACTTGTAAATGTCAGTTAATCGCAGAGATATTATCAGGCATTTTGAGAAAAACGGATTTTTTCTTAAACGTGAGGGAAGCAGGCACAGTATTTACAGTAACGGCAAGGGACTTAATATTCCGTTAAAACGTCATAAAATTTTTGACCGTATTACTGCTAATAATTTGTGTAAAGAAGCTGAAATCCCTCAAATATTTTAGAGATAATACAGGGAGGAAATTATCTTAAATGAAACGCATTTTAATATTCGCAATAGTTGGTCTTGTAATGTTCGGAGCAGGTTTTGGCGGAGGCTTAATACTCGGTCGAACTATGGCACCTAAGGACACGAACGAAATCGGAGCAGGAAGGGTTATTCAAAATCCCGGTCCTATAGTTTCAATCGGGCAGTTCACAAGTAATCTTGCAGGAGCAGGACGGCATGTTATCGACTGTACACTTTCACTTGAACTTGTCGAAAAAGACGGAGCTTCGGCACTCATTCAAACTCCGGGCTGGCTCAATAGAATCAGGAGCGAAATTTTCATGTTGATGAAAGACAGAGTTTACGATGATTTAACAAGTGCTGAAGGAGCTTTGCAGTTAGCTGGAGATATTAAGAGGTCATTAAACAGAATGCTTCCCGATGTCGGAGGAGAGGCACCGATAGTTAATGTCTTATTTGAGAGCATGATTTTGCAGTAGGTGAAAAATGCCTGACGTATTATCACAAGATGCTATTGATGCCTTAATGAAGTCAATCTCTAGCGGCGCAGATATTAACGAAATTGCCGCTAAAGCTGACGAGTACGCAAAATTAAAGGTCTACGATTTCAAACGCCCTGATAAATTCAGCAAAGATCAGTTGAGGGCAATTCAAATGATTCACGAAAGTTTTGCCCGTCAGCTAACAACAGTTTTGTCGACGTTAATACGCTCAATCGTATCTGCTGAAATTGCTTCGGTCGAACAGTTAGCTTATGAGGAATTTGTAAATTATATGGTTCAACCTACTGTCATAGGCTTAATCGAAATGCACCCGTTTGAAGGAAGTATGTTAATCGAGATTAACCCTTCGTTAGTTTTTACGATTATTGACAGAATGCTTGGAGGGCGCGGAACTTTTACAGGAAACGTTAGGGAACTCACTGACATTGAAAAAACCGTAATCGAACGTGTAATAATGAGAATTTTGGAGTTGCTTGAAGATAGCTGGAGCACTGTTGTTGATGTTCGATTCAGGTTTGAGAGCATGGAAAGCAATCCGTTTTTCGTTCAAATTTGTTCACCCAGCGATATGGTTTTAGTCGTAATTATGAAGTTAAGGGTTTCAGATGTTGAAGGCATGGTTAGTTTATGTTTCCCGTATTTCTTGATAGAGCCGATTATGGACAGGCTTTCATCGCAGCAGTGGTTCGCTTCAACAAGCCATAAAGCAGACTCCGAAATTAAAAACTGGCTTAATAATTCGATCATGCAGGTTAAAATGCCTCTTGCTATGGAACTCGGACACACTGTTTTATCGCTCAATGACGTTTACGCCCTTCAGGCCGGTGATGTCATAAAACTTGACGAACTTAAAGATTCTCATATTGATGTCAGAGTTGGAAATCAAGTCAGATTTGAAGCAAGACCGGGAACTCTTAACGGACACATGGCGGTTGAGCTTACAAAAGTTCTCACGAATGAAATACCCGAAATTCAGGCCGATGAAAAAGAGAAAGGAGACAAAAAATAAATGCCTGATGATTTATTAAGCCCCGATGAAATTAACGCTCTTTTAACAGGGACAAGTGATATTGGAGACGTTGAAGAAGTTTCGGCGTCAGATGCTGAACAGCTTGCGAAAGTTTCAGATACTTTTGCTAACTCCGAGAACAGCGTTATTAATATGCTTGCCGGAAAAAATGTTACAACAAATGTCGGTGCACCTGAAGTTAAAACTCAAGAAGAATTTGCGGCAACATTTTCAGAATTTCCGTTTTTATTCTCTACTACTTTCGGAGGAATGGACGATTTACCAATAGCTCTTGTCGTTGAACAAAAAGGAGCTTTATCCGTTGCGGATTTCATGATGGGCGGCACAGGTGCTTCAGTCCCCGAACCTAACGATATGTATTGGGGAGCAGCTCAGGAAAGTTTAAGTAACATTGTAGGTTCAGCGTTTACGAGTTTAAGCGCATTATTAGCAGGAAGACGTTTAATGCCCGAAAACACAACTTCGGCACTCGGTGAAGAAGCATGGCGTGTATTCTCCGTTGAACCTGCTGACAAAAAACTCTGGATCAGTCCCGTTAATGTTACGATTGAGGGAGTAAAGCCTTTTAATATTTGGACATGTTTGACACTTGATACTGCACTTACTGTCGCTCAATATATGCGTGATGCTCTTGAAGGTAAGAAACCCCAGCCTCAGGCATCAAATAATAATCCTATGGGAGGTGGGGGAACAATGAGCGGAAGACAGAATGCAGGGCCTGCTGTTGATGTAAGACCGGCAGCTTTTCAGCCTTTAGGAGGATCAGGCGGCGGCGGTGCTCCAAGTCCTATTGATTTAATCGCAGATATTCCTGTCAGAGTTACGGTTGAGTTAGGGAAAGCAAGAAAGAGCGTCTCTGAAATTTTAGCACTGAACGCAGGAGCAGTTATCGAACTCGATAAAATGGCAGGCGAACCTGTTGATATTCTTGTAAACGGTAAATTAATAGCACACGGTGAAGTTGTTGTTATTGATGAAAATTTCGGAGTTCGTATCACTGATATAGTACCTGGAGGAGCGGCGAGGGCAGCTTCATAAAATTAGCATGTTTCGTGTTATAATGCAGTAAAATTTTCCATAACAATATAATTTCGTTTGAGGGAGAGTTTTTCGATGGGCAAAAAAGTTTTGATAGTCGATGACGCGGCATTCATGCGAATGATGCTGAAGGATATTCTCACGAAGAATGACTTTGAAGTTGTCGCAGAAGCAGAAAACGGAAAGGCAGGAGTTGCGGCTTTCCAGAAATACAAGCCCGACATCATTACGATGGACATAACAATGCCTGAAATGAATGGAATAGATGCGGTAAAAGCAATAAAAGCACTAGATCCCAACGTAAAGGTCGTAATGGTTTCGGCAATGGGACAGCAGCCAATGGTAATCGAGGCAATACAGGCGGGAGCAAACGACTTCATCGTCAAACCTTTCCAGCCTGAACGCGTAATCGAAGCCATAACAAAGGTGCTGTCATAATTCAGGACGCAGATCTCACAGCCTACGTAATGCGGGCTGTCCTCGCGTTAATATTTATGGCCGTGTGCGCTTTTGTTTTCGTGAAGTACATGAGGAAGCACAGCATTAACGCTGGAGGAACGAGTAATGTTGAAGTAATAACGTCCCTGCGCTTGACTGCCAGGGATATATTTTTAGCCGTACACTGCGGGCCAGATGTGATAGCCTTTACACTTGGGCCTAACGGCGTGTGTCTCATGGGCAGGTGGAGCTATGAGGAATGGACGAAATCACAGGCTGATACGGGCAGCTAGAATACTTGCGCCTGTAGCTCTGCTTCTGCTGGCAATTCTTCACGGCATATCGTCAGGGGCAGTTCTGAATCCTCCGAGAGCACCTGAACTTTCCGGTACAATTCCTCTCCCAGCGATAACGCTTGGAATTGGAACGTCAGACAGCCCGCGTGATGTTGCCTTGACGCTTCAGATACTTGCGCTGATGACGGTGTTGAGCCTTGTTCCCGCAATCCTCCTGATGGTTACTAGCTTCACACGTATCATTATTGTTATTGGCTTCGTACAGCGTGCAATAGGTCTCCAGCAGTCGCCGCCTCAGCAGGTAATTGCAGGTTTATCGCTGTTCCTAACGATGTTCACGATGTATCCTACGTGGACGCAGGTCTACGAGAATGGCCTCAATCCCTATTTGTCAGGCACAATAACGGCGCAGCAGGCTTGGGACAGGTCTATTGCCCCCGTCCGCACGTTCATGTTCAGGTACACAAGGCAGGAGGAACTTTCGCTGATTATCTCTATGGCAGGTGCAGAACGTCCTGCAAATCAGGACGCAGTTCCAACAAGAATACTAATCCCAGCTTTCATGCTTAGTGAGATGAAGACGGCCTTTCAGATGGGTGTGGTGATATATATTCCGTTCCTTGTTGTTGATATGGTAGTATCAAGCGTCTTGCTTGCTATGGGTATGATGATGCTTCCGCCAATGATGATATCGCTTCCGTTCAAGCTGTTGCTGTTTGTGATGGCTGATGGGTGGAACCTTGTAGTCATGAGCGTGTTAAAGAGCTTTACCAACGTTCCCTGAAAGAGAGAGTGAATGCATATGAATACTGCGGCATTAAGTCTTCCCGATATTATGACGGGAGCAATATGGACAATGATTAGCGTTACGCTTCCAATTCTGCTTGTTGCGATGATTATCGGGCTGTTCATAGGAATTTTGCAGACAGCAACGTCAATTCAGGAACAGACATTGATATTTATCCCGAAGATTTTGGCTGTCTTCCTGTGCATAGTGCTGTTATCCCCGTGGATTGGACAGAGAATGCTAGTAATGACCCGCGAAATTCTGGGACAGCTCGAACGTTTCATCAACTGACATTTTCACAAAACTTAAATGCGGGGCCTCGAACTTCCTTCACAGCTTCTAGCAGTATATCTTCTTCTTCATCTGCGTTATATAGGGCTTGTCTTCAGCTCACCTGTTTTCACGTCAACAATGCCTCCTACACCCTACAGGTATTTGTTCGTAGTAATGCTCACAGTCTGTTCAATAGGAATAATTAAGACCGAAGATATACCCATGATATATTTTGACGAGGTAATATTCATAGCCGCGATATGTTTACGGGAACTGCTGATAGGTGTTGCATTGGGTTTCATCTCAGCATTGCCGCTTTTTGCGCTCAGGGTTGCCGGAGAACAGACGGGTACGACAATAGGCTTCTCAATGGCTCAGGTTATGGATCCTACGACACAAAGCGAGACATCAATACTTGGACAGATGTATTTCTTCGTGGCAATGTGGTTCTATTTCCGCTGGAACGGACACTTATTGATGATACAGGCGGCTGTTGAGACATTAAAGCTGGTTCCACCCGGCCAGATTTCGCTGTTTCCTTCAGGAGATTTGCAGTTGGGGACGTGGCTTCAGTCATTGTTTGTTCTGGCAATGAGAATGGTAATCCCGTTTTACTGCGCTCTGGTTCTGTCTGATGTAGGCTTAGGTTTTCTTGCCCGGACAGTTCCGCAGATGAATATATTTGTCGTTGGGCTTCCGGTGAAAGTAATGCTGGGATTTATGGTACTTGCCGCAGTTCTGCCGCTTGCGATGGATCTGGTATACAACAAATTCGAGTACTGGATAGAGTTTGCGTTAAGCGTGTTGAGAATGTGGAGGCCTCTGAATGGCTGAGGAACGCACAGAGGAAGCTACCCCGCATAAGCGCGAGAAAGTCCGCGAGGAAGGCCGTGTCTGTGTCAGCAAAGACCTAAATGCTGCCGCCGCAATAATCACAGCACTTTTAGGGCTTGCACTTCTTGGAGCTACGACTTGGAGGACGCTTACTGGAATGATACAGTTCATGCTCCGTGCGATAGGGGACAGTGCGGTGCTTCAGGACGGCTGGTTCGCGTGGGTATCGTGGGAGGCCATGAAGGATTACTTTGCCGCGTGGCTGCCGCTGGGTGGACTTGTTGTCCTTTTTGCAACATGCACGGTAATAGCACAGGTAGGTTTTGCATTTACGGGTGAGCCTTTTGTGCCTAAGTTCGACAGGCTTAACCCTTTTACGGGAATGAAGAAGATTATCTCCATGCGTTCATGCGTTGAACTCCTCAAAGGGTTGCTGAAGTCCGCAATATTTGCCGTAATGATATACAACGCGATAAAGAATTACCTTCCTGTTTCGTCAAAGACAATGCAGATGCCGTTAGAGCTTGGAAGCCGACAGTTCTGGGATATGCTTTGGGATTTGGCAATGAGGCTTGCGTTGATGCTGATGGTAATGGCGTTTGCTGATTATTTTTATCAGAAGTGGGATTTCGAGAAGTCAATAAAGATGAGCAAGAAGGAAGTGAAGGACGAGTACAAGCAGATGGAAGGAGACCCGCAGGTAAAGCAGAAGATACGGCAGAAGCAGCGTGAGATGGCCAAACAGAGAATGATGGCAGATGTTCCGAAAGCCGATGTCGTAATCACGAACCCCACGCACATTGCAGTTGCATTGCAGTATGACAGGGGGATAATGGGTGCGCCGCAGGTTATAGCGAAGGGTGCGGACTATCTTGCGCAGAGGATAAGGGAGATTGCGCAGAACAACTTGATACCCGTAATCGAGAACAAGCCGCTTGCTTGGGCACTGTATGAGAATGTTGAAGTTGGCGAGGAGATACCGGAAGACTTCTACAGAGGGGTTGCGGAGATTTTGGCGTTGGTGTACAGGCTGAAGGGGCAAACTTCACAGACATCATAAATTTTCACTCAGGGAGGATTTTACGTTAAGCTCTCAATGAGAGGGTGATGCTTATCGGTTTTGCAGCATTTGTTATGTTGCCTGTATTATAAGTCGGACGATTAAAAGTCAGTGCATTGCAGACAGTCTTAAAATTGCGTTAGAGCTTAACTTATGCTATATTTCTATAAGTAGGCTCTCCTGTTCGGCCACCATGCTGACGGGGAACTAAGAAGCCCATACCCTAAATCTATACGCATATAACTGTCAGGGTCAGGCTTTTACGTAACGAGCCGCCCTGATTTTTATTATGCAATCTCGACAAACAGCTGCGGCAGATTTTGAAAGGAGGAGGAGTTTTTGCCCGGCAATGAAGAAAATACCCCTCGCATTAATGAGGAGATATCATCATCACAGGTTCTTCTTGTTGACGAAAATGGGGTGAAAGTTGGAGTTACCAGCACAATTGATGCCATAAGAATGGCTCATGAACAGTCCCTCGATCTCGTGGAAGTTGCACCGCTTGCACAACCTCCCGTATGCAGAATTATGGATTACGGGAAATACCGCTACCAGCTCCAGAAGAAAGAGAAAGACGCTCGAAAAAAGCAGAAAGTTCAGGAACTAAAGGAAATTAAAATGCGCCCCAAAATTGATGACCACGATTTCGACTTCAAAACTAAGGCGGTCAGGCAGTTCCTGGAAAAAGGACACCGCGTTAAAGTCTCGGTGTTCTTCAGAGGCAGGGAAATGTCCTTCCTTGACAGAGGCGAAGAAGTACTCAACCGCGTTTTGGCTGAGTGCGAGGACGTTGGTAAATCAGAGTCCAAACCCATCATGGAAGGAAGATATATGAGGCTCATGCTCACTCCCCTTACTGGGGGCAATGCCTCGAAACAGTCAGAAAGAACGAAAGGAGATTAAACTTTTTCATGGCAAAGCAAAAACTGAAATCACATTCCGGCGCAAAAAAACGCTTTTTCAAAACAGGTACAGGCAAATTCGCCTACAGAAAGTGCAGCAGGTCTCACATTCTCGTCCACAAAAAGCCCTCTCGTATGCGCAGGCTCAGGGCAACAGGCTACGTTACCGATACGCTCACCGAACAGATGAGGCACCTTCTCCCATACGACTAGGACAGAAAGGAATGATGAACAATGAGAGTTAAAGGCGCATCACAGAGCAACAACAAGCGCAAAAAATTATTCAGCATCACTAAAGGCTATTGGGGTCAGCGAAAGAACGTTTACCGCAGGGCAAGAGAAGCATACCTTGCAGCATTATCCAGAGCGTACAATGACAGAAAACGCAAGAAAAGAGACTTCCGCCGCTTATGGATTACGAGAATTAGCGCGGCAGTAAGGGCTGAGGGTATGAGCTACAGCGTCTTCATGAACGGCCTCAAAAAGGCAGGTATTACCCTTAACCGCAAAATGCTGTCCGAACTGGCCATCAATGACGCAAAGGCTTTCAGTGAGTTAGTCGCAAAAGCAAAGGCCGCAAAGTAATGCCGGAAGATATGAATATTAACGCTGTGAGGGATTCTTCAACGGAGTCCCTTACAGAAGCATCAACCCTTCAGGAACTTGATGATACACGCGAAAATGACACAGGCAGACAAGGAACACTAGGTCAGTTACTCCGCTCACTCGGCGAATATGCTATGAGAGATTCTTTCAGGGAGTTTCTCGCAAAAGCATCAACCCTTCAGGAACTTGATGACATACGCGTAAAGTATTTAGGCAAAAAAGGAACAGTTACTCAGTTACTCCGCTCACTCGGCAAATTACCCTCAGAATTACGCAGGCAGGCAGGACAAGAACTCAATACATTACGGGACGACATAGAGAACGCATTAGAGCGAAAAGGCAGGGAATTTCGCAACCTTGAGAACGAACGCCAGGAAATCTCGGAGCGCATTGACGTAACATTACCGGAAAAAGGCAGGCAGTCAGGAGCTTTCCACCCCGTAATCCAGACCATGTATGAGATCGCTGACATTATGCAGGGATTGGGATATTCCGTAGCGTCAGGGCCGGAAATCGAGGAGGAATACTACAACTTCGAGTGCCTCAATGTCCCAAAATGGCACCCCGCAAGAGACATGCAGGACACGTTCTACCTTCCCGACGGCACACTGTTGCGCACGCACACTTCTCCCGTACAGATACGCGCAATGCTTCAGTACGGCGCACCATTGAGGATAGTATGTCCAGGCAAGGTCTACAGGCGCGACAACGACACAACTCATTCCCCAATGTTCAACCAGATGGAAGGTCTGTTAATCGACAAGGACGTACCGTTCAGCGTAATGAAAGGTACAATGTCGGAAATGTTAAACGCGTTCTTTGGGAAAAGCCTGAAATCGCGTTTCAGAGCAAGCTATTTCCCTTTCACTGAGCCTAGCATGGAACTTGATATTGAGTGTGTCGAATGTTCCGGCCATGATGAACACTGCCGCGTCTGTCATGGTACGGGCTGGCTTGAGGTTGCCGGAATGGGAATGGTTCACCCCAATGTCATTCGCGCAGGGAAAATTGACCCCGACAAGTACAACGGTTTTGCTTTCGGGATTGGCCTCGACAGAATGGCAATGCTGAAGTATGGGATTTCGGATTTGCGTTTGCTGTTTGACGGTAACATATCATATTTCATGTCAGGATTTTGGGGGGCTGAAAAATGTTAATTTCTTGGGAACTTCTGAAACATTTTATCGACATTGAGCCGCTTGGCCTTACTCCCGAAGACATGGCCGAACGTCTCACATTCTCAGGTTCTGAAATAGAGGGCATAACTTACACCGCCGGAAAAATGAAAGGTGTCGTGGCAGCACGCATAGACGCTCTCGAACATCACCCCGAAGACGAAAAGTATTACATTGCACACATCAATACAGGGAACGGCGAACATGTCTGCATAACCAGCGCACATAACATGAAGAAAGGCGATATGGTCTTCTACGCCGGGACAGGCTCAATTCTTCCTGACGGTACAGAGATGGGAACAAGAGACTTTCACGGCGTATTGAGTTACGGCATGATGCTTAGTGCTGAGGAGCTTGGACTTCATGATGTTGATGACCCTTCAGGCTTGCTCATTCTCACAAATGACGCAAGACCGGGCGATGATGCCGCAAGTTTATACCATATTGGCGATGTAATACTCGATGTCTCTATCACTCCCAACAGAGGAGACCTTTTGAGCCTTCTGGGCATGGCGAGGGAGATTAAGGGGCTGTATCCCAAGTCAACGCTGAAAACTCCCGAATGGTTGAGGCCATTGAAGCAGGATAAGGAATGGTCTGAAGACTTCGGGAAAATTTCTCTGCCGGATAAAGGCTGTTACTCCTACAGGCTGGGGCTTGCAACGGGCGCAAAGATTGCAGGTTCGCCGCTTACAGCAAAAGTTGACCTTGCTCATCTCGGAATGAGGCCCATCAATAACGCAGTTGATGTTACGAATTATGTAATGCTCATGCTGGCCCAGCCTCTCCACGCTTTCGACCTCAACACCCTTCCGGCACGCGAAATAACGGTAAGGGCTGCCCATGACGGGGAACACATGATGACCCTTGACGGCAGGGACAGAGCATTAACCGAACGCGACATGCTCATAACCAGCGGAGGGGAAGCCATAGCATTAGCCGGAGTAATGGGCGGTGAACAGACAGGCATTAATGACGACACAAGCACAATCGTTATTGAGAGCGCAAGTTTCTCGCCTATTCGTGTAGGACATACTTCAAGACGGCTCGGCATAAATTCTGAAGCAGCTTTCAGGTTTGCACGCACTGTAGATCGGAAGAGCACACGTCTGAACTCCAGTCACAT
>CALAUZ010000412.1 GCA_937892105.1 uncultured Fretibacterium sp.
ATCCCGTTGACTAATAAATCACGAGGCATTCCATTACTCCAAAAGGCAGCGCAATCTTTGGGAGTTACTAATGACATTCAGCCTCATGCTTTAGGCGGGATATTCTCTAAACCTCATTTAGGCCTAGTTGCCGAAGCAGGAAGTGAAGCTATTATCCCCTTAAGTAACAAGGCGAGAGGAGTGCCCTTACTCTTTCAGGCTGCACAATCTTTAGGGCTAGGCAATATCTTCCAGCAAAAACAGGAACAGATTAACCCTTCACCTCAAAGCAGAAATACTCTCTATGATTATGCCGTCGCAGCTGCGGAACAAGGCAAATCCGTCTATGATGTTAATCTTCCTTCACAGCAAGCCCAGCAAGCCCAGCAAGCCCCTAAAGCTCAAAACTCTATTATTAATCTCGCACAGTCTTTCGGGTTATCACGGATATTCGGCCAAGACCGACAATCTTTACCTTCACTCACAGAGTTAGCAGCCCCTCATTACTCAGCTAATTCTTCACCCAATTCATCTCGCAATATTAATATCCCTGCAGTCAATTTAACTATTAATCTCTCTGGGGATAATTCCCAAAGCAGCACAGATTTAGCCGGAACTATTGCAGATAAAGTTAGGGAAGTCTTAGCGGATATCATTAGCCTTGATGAAAGAGTGAAATTCGCATGAACACTTACACTACTAAACAGGGAGATACTTGGGACGATATTGCCTTCAAGGTTTTTCCAGATAGAGGCAGAGAAGCTATTACGAGCTTACTTATTCAGAATAACCCGCAATACATTGACATTGTTATCTTTCCTGCAGGGTGCATTCTTTCTTTGCCAGATATTCAGGTAAAACGCTCTAAGAACTTGCCTCCCTGGTTATCTTGATACTATCCTTGAAAGGAGGGATATTTTTACCTCATGAACTCCGATACATATTTCTCCTACTTTATGGCTTTATTAGGCGCGGGCTGTTCTTGGTTTTTCGGCGAACTTGATGGCTTACTTAGAATTTTGCTCGTTATGGTTATCCTTGACCAAATTACAGGAGTCACTAAATCCTTCATCTTGAAGCAATGGTGCTCTGATATCGGCTTTAGGGGGATCGCTCGCAAAATAGTTATATTCTTGCTGGTAGGTCTCGCTCATGTTATCGATAAAGAATTACCCGGACAAGGGGAAGCTCTTAGAGATGCAGTCTGTTGCTTCTATATCGCTAATGAGGGGCTAAGTATCCTGGAAAATATTATCGCTATGAAATTACCCGTCCCTAATTCCCTGAAAGAACGTTTTCTCTCATGGCATAACGAACATTCTGCAAAGTGAAGCAAAGTGAAAAGGAGTGAGCGTTTATGGCAAACACTATTCAGGCTAGACGCACTAAAATAGCTATCACTTATCAGGGCAAAGACATTTCGGAAGATTTAGCACCTTACTTGCTTAGCTTCTCATTCACTGATAACTCGGGAGGCAAGGCTGACGATTTAGCTATTTCCCTCGAAGATAGAGATGGTTTGTGGCTCAATAGCTGGACACCTTCAAAAGGGGATATCATTCAGGCAAGTATCATCTCAGAACATTACCCTGATACATTATCTTTGCCATGTGGGAAGTTCACTGTTGACCAAATAGATTATTCTTATCCTCCGGCTATCTTTAACATTAAGGCCGTAAGCTCATCTGTCTCAAAATCCGTCTCACAAGAAAAACATTCTCGCTCTTGGGAAAATCTCTCCCTTAAGGATATCGCAGCTGATATCGCAGCTAATAACGGCCTATCTCTCTATATGTCTTCTTATGGCTCGGGCACTCTGGATAGAATTGATCAGACTGAACAATCTGATTTAGAGTTCCTTAAGGCTCTGTGTGAAGATTACGGCCAAGAATGCAAAATACAGCAAGGCCAAATCGTTATCTATGACCTTGAAGAATTTGAGGCTAAAGAACCTATCACTACAATCTCTATTAATGATGAAAGATTAATCTCTATTCGCTTCTCCAGTAAGTCCGCTAAGGTCTACAAAAAAGCTAAAGTGAAATATCATGACGCTCTTAAAGATGAAGATTATGAAGCTGATTTTGAAGATGATGATATTGAAGGCTCGGAAAGAGAATTGCTTATTCATGAACGTGTTAGGTCTATGGCGGAAGCTGAAAACTTGGCTAAGAATAGACTAAAGGCGGCTAATAATAAAGAGATTACAGGGAGCTTGAACATGTTAGGGGATATTAGGGCTGTAGCGGGACAAACTATTACTCTTGAAGATTTTGGGGCTTTCTCGGGCAAGCACTTCATCTCTAAAGCAACTCATAAAGTAGATAGTTCGGGCTACACTGTCAGCTTAGAATTAGGAATGCCTAAAGCTGAAAAGTCTAAAGCTAAGTCCAGAAAGAAAAAATCTCAGGCTAAGGGCAATAATACTTCTGAACTCTATTATGAAGGGGAAATGCTTTATTGATTACTAACGAATCACCTTGTGTTCTAAGAACAGGAAAAGTTACTGACTTTGACGCTAAGACCTTACGCGCTAGAGTGCTGTTCCCTGATTTGGCTGTTGTCTCTCATTGGCTTCCAGTTATGAAGATTAACTCTCTTAACACTAAAGATACTAGTTACCTTGATGAAGGCGAACATGTTATTTGCTTAATGTCTGGGACGGGCATTGAAGCAGGTTATGTTTTGGGAGCTATCTTTGATGATAAGAATTTGCCGGCCATTCAGAATAAAGATATTAGAAGCGTTAAGTTCGATGATGGAACTACTATCACTTATAACAGGAATACACACAAACTTACTGTGAATGTCTCGGGTGATATAGAAGTCGTCGCTGAAGGGCATATCAAGTTCACTGCAGAAAGGATTGACCTAAATTAATGCCTCCGGTTACTAGAAAAGGTGATATCTGCACAGGGCATGAATGTTTTCCCCCTAGAGCGTCTGTTCAGGGCAGCCCTAATGTTTACGTGAATAGCATTCCAGTCCATAGGCAAGGGGATGGCTGGGCTGTTCATACATGTACGCACCCTGATATCCCTCATGGCTCGCATAGTAGTGCCCTTGCGTCGGGAAGCTCTACAGTCTATGTGAACTCTCGGCAAATCGGCAGAATTGGTGATCCCGTAGCTTGTGGGTCTAGTGTTGCGTCTGGAAGCTCTAACGTTTTCGCTGGGGGGTAATTCATGCTCGCGTCTTTAGGTGATTATGAATTTGAAGTCAGTGTCTATAATCTATCAACTTTCTCTGACCTCAAATTCTCTAACTCGGCTCAATTCTCAGAGCATAAAATTATTGGCAGAAAAGCTCTCTTAGAATTTACAGGCTTAAACGCTTCAACTTGTTCCCTGAATATACACTTAGAATATGGCTTAAGTGATGACCTTTACGGCACTATAGATTATTTCTATCAGGCTATGAATGACGGAGAAGCTCTGCTCTTTATGATCGGCAATGACGTTATGGGGGAAGGCTTCTGGGTCATTGAGAGCTTGAATGAGAGCTACACTGAAATTTCTGGCAAGGGAGACATTGTAGCTGCTGACTTGGCCCTATCTCTCAAAGAATATATTGATGATTACAATGATGATGATAATGATGAATGATGATGATGATGAATGAATAATATCTATGAATTAACCCTGATACCTCAAAAGATTAATTTCTCTCCTAATTCCTTACTTGAAGAACTTTATCAGAATGTCATAACTATTTGCTCTACGGCTATTCATTCTGTCCCTATGGATAGAGCTTTCGGCGTTAATGCTACCTTCCTTGATGAGCCTATGAATATTTCTAGGGCTAAGCTCGCGGCAGATATTATCAAGGCAGTAAGACGCTTTGAACCTAGAGTGAGGATTACCAGCATAGATTTTCCTCATGATGAGGAAGGTAAAGTGTCCCCAAAGATTAAATTCAGAGTGCTTAAGGAAGGGTGATTTTTTCTCATGGCTCAATCTGAACTATTTTCTTCTCTCAATAATATTAACTTTGCGGAAAAAGACCCAGATACTATCTCGCAACAAATCATCTCGCTCTATGAACAATCTTCAGGCAGAACTCTTTCTCGGGCTGATCCTGTGAGACTATTCATTGACGCAATAATCTTGGCCGTCATTCAACAGCGTAATGTTATAGACTTTGCAGCTAAACAGAACTTATTAGCCTATTCTTCCGGGGATTATCTTGACCACTTAGGCGCTCTCTTAGGCGTTACTAGACTGGAAGCTTCTAATGCTGTGTGCCAGATAACTTTCACGCTGTCTCAGAGCTATTCTTATCCCTTAACAATTCCATTAGGCACTAGACTTCAAGTAGATAATCTGACTTTCGCTACTACAAGTGAAGGCACTATTCAGGCTGGACAAACTACTATTACCTTAACTGCGCAATGCACCACTTCAGGGACTATAGGCAATGGTTTTTTGCCCGGCCAAGTTCATAACCTTGTAGATATCTTGTCTTTCCCTGTTACGGCTACGAATATCACTACTACTAATGGGGGGACTGACATTGAGACTGATGAAGCATTCAGGGAACGTATTCAGATAGCCCCAGAAAGTTTTAGTGTCGCTGGCCCGGTTAAGGCTTATGAGTTCTTCGCTCGCTCGGCTGATACAGATATTATTGATGTCGCAGTTATTGGCCCCCCAGTCACTCAGCCTGGATGTGTCAATATTTACCCATTAATGACGGGAGGAACTTTGCCTTCACAGGAAGTCATTCAGAGAGTTTATGATACTTGCAATGCTGATAATGTTAGGCCAGATACTGATTATCTGAGTGTGTTATCTCCGGAAGCTGTGAATTATTCCCTTAATGTCGATTTCTGGATTGATAGTTCGGATAGTGTTAATTCGGCTCTCATTCAGGCTAATGTTACTCAAGCTATTCAGGATTGGACTTTGTGGCAACGTAAATCTTTAGGCAGAGACATTAACCCTTCAGAACTCGTTAAGCGCATTATTCTCGCTGGGGCTAAAAGGTGTGTGATTAATTCTCCAGAGTTTACGGTGCTTAATGATTGGCAAGTCGCTATGTGTCAGGATATGCAGATTAATTATCAGGGGTTAGAGAAGGCTTAGGCATTTTATGAGGGTATGCAGTCTCCCGTTTATCATTTAGGATGATGATTTACTTTCTTTCCCCAAAGTAAAACCCGTCATGAATGCGTCGCTTAATGAAGCTACTATTGATTTACTATCTGGCGCTTCTTCCTTCCCTTTACGGAATACTGAGATTATTGACGCTATAGCTGCGGGAATAGTCATTGCGGCTAAAAATATTCCTACGGCAGCTAATACCCAATACACACTCGTCTGCAATGTCGCTTGGGCATGCTTAATCATGGTTAGTTCTTGTTCTATGCCGTCTAACCTCCTTAATACTTCGCTCTGAAATTCCGTACTACTTGACGTCTTTGTCCCTTCAAGATGGTATTCTTGGCCGTTTATCATTATGCTTATATCATGGCTCATTCTTAGTACCTCCATTTACGGAATGCCTCATTCTAGCAGAAAGTAGGTGATTATCATTCAGGATTTATACTCACTCTCCCTCAATGACATTACTCCCCCTAATATCGCTCAAGACTCTCAAGTCTCGTCCCTCATTAGTGCACTTGATCCAGAACTTCAAGAACTCTCGGCACTCTCTCTTGAGCCCCTTATTCTCGCTCGTATTGACGAACTACCTGAGAATGTCATTGACCTGCTCGCTTGGCAATTACATGTTGATTTCTATGACCTATCAGGAACTCTCTACATGAAGCGGGAAGCCGTTAAAGGCTCTATCCTCTGGCATATGCATAAGGGCACTAAATGGGCTATCATGGAGGCTCTTAGGTTAATAGACATTAAAGCTGAGTTCGTTCACTGGCACGATGATAATTCAACTCCTTACACCTTTAAGCTTAGGGCTATCGTCTCGGGAGAGTTCTATCGCACTAAAGGCAAAGATCAACTCCAATCCGCTATCAGAAGGGCTGTCGATGAATCTAAAGCTGCTCGTTCCTACTTGGCCGGGCTAGAGACTACTATTGAGTTCAATGAAGATATAGGCCTTTTCGTTGGCACTATCCCATTCTTAACAGGCTACCGGAGAATACTTTTGCCTAAACCTCACGCGCCAGAGACCTCATTCATTTATTCTGGAATTGCTACTCTCTCGGAAGGACAACAGATTTTCAGGCTCCCTCATGAAGCTATCCCTCAATCTATAATCTTTCATGCTCCGTTACTCATTCAGAATATAGACCTTAATTTTGGAGTTGATTTACTTACTATGCAGGAATTATTAGCAGCCTTTGAACAACGTTTACTCGCTAGAATTGACGCGTCAGAAAGAAATATGATTGCTCTCATTAATTCTAATCAGCTTGAGACTTCACAAAAACTTGATGACATTAAAGCTATGTTGCTCTGGAAGTCTGATTTAGATGAAGATGATAATAACGATAACTTACTCGAAAGGATTGATTAACTCTCTATGTCTACTGGCATGTTACTCACTACTAACGGACGCAACTTACTCGCTAAAGCACTTACAGGCAAAAACCTCGTCTTTTCTAGAGCTTATTGCGGTGATGGCTCTCTATCTTCCGGCCAAGACCCTACTACTTTAACTGCACTCATTTCACCTAAACGCGAATTACCCATTCAGAGCATGAGTGTTCTTTCTGGAATAGGGACTGCTGAAGTCGTTGTCGAAATGACTAACAAGAATTTAGCTACAGGCTTCTTTGTCAGAGAATATGGTTTATTCGCCATTGACCCAGATGATAATCAGGAAGTCCTATACGCTTACAGAAATTCGGGCAACGAAGCAGGATATCTTGAAGGCGATAACGGTATCGATATCATCAATTACACTCTCTCTATCGTCACTGTCATTGATCAAGCTCCTAATGTCAGTGCTGTGCTCTCAAGCTCTAACCAGTACGTTACTATCACAAGACTTGATAGCAGGATTAATTCTCTCTTTGGCCAATACTTACCACCTAAAGGGTTTTGGAGCTATGCTAATGACAATGAACAGGTCTTAAGGCCAGCTACACTAGAGCAAACTCGTTATGCCTTATGGGGGGATGTTGACGTTAGAGCTTATAACTCTCGCATTGAAAGACTTGAAGACGCTATTAATCAAACTATGCTTAGGCTTGAGCTGCTTAGTGATTACCCGGGATACTCTCATTATTCTGCTGAAGACTTCCAGAACGTTAATCAGATTGATCAATTCGTCGGGAATGTCACTAGTATTGTCGCTGGGGACGACAGCATAGACATAACCCCTATTGACGGCATGATACCGGGTAGCTTATACACTATTACTGACGGCATTAACTCGGAAATAGTTCGCGTTAAGAGCATTAACCTTGAATCGGGCATTCAGAGAATTATTCTTGACGATTACATTCAGAACACATACATTCTCAGTAACACTCAGATTTATAGAACTAGCGCTACTATTAATGACGGCAAAGCTATAGGCCCTAACGCTAGAATTAAGCTCTCTTGGACTCCTGATATCACTTGGTCGGGAACAGGCGCGCAGGAAAGTTTCTCAATTAAGCTCGATACTTCACTCAATAACCAGAAGGCTTTTTCTCTCTCTGGGAATATCTCTCTAGACGCTTCAGGGCTTGTCTCTCTGGCATAATTCTTTTTCTGGAAAGGACTGATTACTATTACTTACAGACATTTTGACAGGCACATTAAATCCCTGTTGCACTTTGATTACCCTTATTATGCTGAACCTAATGACGGCCTTAATGATGAAATTCTCGGCACGGTTTGGTCTCGGGAGGGCAATGTTAAGCTCGTAGGCTCGGAAATTCCGGCTGATGCTATCGTCGAAGGCACTCCTAAATTCGGCTATAGGTGCTTACAGTCTCAGGCTCAAACTGACTTCATTACTACGGATAGTCTCGCTTTCTCTCTGGATGCGTCTAGTAATTACGAGTTTTCTTGCTTTATCAGAATCGCGGCTTCACAGGCTGGCTATCTCATGAGGCTCTATTCTGGCGAAGATGTTATTTTCTCTATCGCCATAAATGCTAATAACACTGTCTCGGTAGCTTGTTCGGCTTGGTCTCTCTCTTTCTCATCTACGGAGACTTTGACGCTTAACACTTGGGCACAGCTCGCAATTAGGCTTAACGCTTCAACATGCACTATTATCATTGACGATACGAGCGCAACTTCTTCATCATTCACTCGAACAGCTCTTACACCTACAGCATGCACAATCGGAGGCTTTAACGGCCAAGTAGATGAATTCATGTTCAGAGATACATTCTCTACTTCATTGCCTACACAACCTATTCAGGCTACTTTGAACGTTCAGGATTTAGGGGGCTTCGGCAATGGCAGAATGGGTAGCTATCTTGTTGCAACCAGCACTCCAGCTCCGTCTGGGGCTTATGCTAAATTCACTGTCCCTTCACCTAGTGCGTCATTAATTGCGGTCTCCAATATACGCAATAATCAAGGCTTCGATTTTTCTGTGGGAGATGAATTACTACTACTTAATAACGAGACGGGAGATTTTGAGTTCAGGGATATCACTCTCATTAACGGCAATTATTTCACCCTCAATAAGCCTACAACTCTTTCAGGGGATAGCTTGCAGATAGTTAAAGTCTATAACGTTTATAACTTCACTGTAAATTCTGGGTGCTACATGATACCTTACACGTTCACTAATGACTGTGGAGGGGTGATTGCTATTAGGGCTAAAGGTAATGTCACGGTTAATGGCTCTATCCTCACTTCAGGTTATGGACGCACTCGTAATGACCTCGAACAGATGACGCATTCCCGTTTAGTCGATAAATTCATCTGCAATCGTGGGGGAGGAATAATGATTTTCTGTGGAGGGACTTTAACTCTTTCTTCGACGGCAAGAATAGGGGCTAGTTGGGACGGCTCGCTAAAGGGAGGAACTGGAGGCTATAACGCTGTCGGCTCTCCGGGAGGCGCTGGGTATGGCGCAGGAGGAGGAGGAGATAATAACGCTAGCACTTCTCGCGGAGGTAATGGAGGTGTAGGAGGTGCTGGGGGTGGCGGCGAAGATAACTGCACAGGAGGCAATGCAGGGCAGACAAATACTACTGGGGGCTACGGCAGAGGATTAAGTTACGCTCGCAGTAGTAGGAATTACACCATGCCGGGAGGTACTCAAGGAATAGGTGTTGACGCTATAGGCAGTGACTATATAGACGGTGTTCCTGGTGCAGGCGCAGGGGGGACGGCTAGAGCTTACTCGGATTGCGGTGAGGCTTATTCGGGGGCTAATGTCCTTATCATTGCGAAAAAACTTAATGCCGACATGGCCGCTATCTCTACGGGAGGAGCTAGAGCTACTAAAACGGGTACTTGTGCCCCAGGTGGAGGCGGTACGGGCTTCTGCTATATCGCTTGTGAGGAGATGATTTAACTATGAGCAACATTACTACTCAGCAGCCTATTCGTTATCAGATTGATACCCTTAACCCTAAGACCTACGGCGTTATCACCAGTAACTCTAACTCTATCCTTGACTTCTCCAGAGTTACTAGCATCACGGCTATTAACGTCCTAGGCTCGCAACCCCCAAACACTGCCAGATATATCGCCTTCAACATTAATGGCCAATGGGGAAAACTTTCTTCTGCTGGGGCTTTCGTCTCCTTCTCAGATAACTCCCCAGACTTCGAAAACTTAGAGCTTTACGCTAACACTCCCACAGAATTAGCAGCTATCTCTAGTGCTTCGGGCTTGGCCGGAACTTCTTGCGGTGTGGCTATCGCTCTTTCCTCAACTGACCCTGATAACGCTATCCCCACTTGCGGATTATCCTTCACTTGCCTCACGGATACTCAGCAACTTACTACTATTGAGTTATCTCCCGAATACTCTCTAGGCTCTAACTCACAGATTATCTCCTTCACAGCTGATACTTCTACGGCTGACGGAGGAGCTGTAGACCTATCCGCTAAGATCACTCGGCAAGATGGTACGGCTTCAGACTGGATAACCCTACCCGACTTAGTAGGTGAAAAGGCTACTACTATTCAGTTCAAAGCAGATTTATCAGCTCGTACTCTGGGGGTCTCAACTGCAAAAGTTAATAGCACGGCTATCGTCTATTCGGATAACAACACTATTATCTCGGGAGCTAATAAGGGGGAAGTTATCTCTCTCACTGAAGATTGGTATATGCCCGTAAAATCATGCAGGCTTACCGTAAAGCATTCACCTTTAGAGAATAGTTCACTTGCTGCATTCATTGCCTTTAGGGCTTCACCTGTTCAAGTCTCTAAAGAATATATCGGGATAGGCTCGGGAGGCAGAAAAGTTTTCCAGCTCGCTAACACTTCGGGCTTGAAGTATGACACTCTTAAGCTCTACTACGATAATGTGAGGGTCTATTCGGACTTCGAATTTAATTGCCAGGCAGGAAGAATAACTTGTTCAGCTCCGGAAGGCGTTATCGTCTCGTGTGATTATGAATACGGCTGGACTGATGAAATTTGGCAGGAAATGAGTGCAGCTTCAACTCTCTCCTTTGAGGATTATGATCAGACTGAATACAGATTTACAGGCAATCAAGAAGGGTTAAGTGTCTGCGCTCTTAAGCTCGAAATTTCTATGTCCACTGGCCACATTGATAACGAATTACTCGGAAAAGCTACGGGAGGCACTCAATCCTTTAGGCTCAATAAGAGAATTAATGACGGCAGAATTTATGTTTTCGTTGAGACAGCTCCTCTCTCTAATAAGAATTGGACGCTCCTTGATGACCCTCAATACATTGCCGTTAGTGCTGCAGCTGGAAAGAATATCTATGCTTCTTATGACTGGATCAGTGAGCCAGTTAATATCTATGAATACTATGCCGTTTACTCTGAATAGTTTGTGATAATATTTACCGGTCTACTCTTTTTTCCGACTTATTTACTACGACTTCGTTTCTACAGACACACAGCCTTCTCCATTCAGCGCAAGAATGGGGGAGGCACTTTTTTTATACCCAAAAATAGGGTAAAAACCTTCAAGCCCTTCTCTTACCCACACACATAATCTTTTAGCACTCTCACCTATTTGGTGGCTAATGATAACTTCCTACCTCATGCAAATTTTTCTCGGAAAAAAATAAAAATAGCACTCTAAGTCTCACTCTGCTAAATGAACACATACACGCGCGCGCATAAGAGTAATGAATTAGCAGACTAGGGGTATACTCTGCCAATTTTTATTTTTTCTCAGAAGATTTTTTGCAACACCCCTTCTCTCCCTAGCAACCGTGTTTAGTGAGTGCTAAGAATTTTCCCTATTACTCATTCATCTATTCGTCTTTAATGGTAATATATTCTTTAGACGGAAAGGCGGTGAATTTAATACTTTGGGCACTCAGAAAAGACCTAAACCTAATCCTAAAAACCCCCCAATAGATGACAAATGACGCAAACTTATTGGAGCGCTAGACATGTTGGCACAAGATCAAGATTACCTGCAAAGTTGACTAAAGGTAGAGCGTATTTCATTGAAGATGAACAAGTCATAGTAGTAGATCATGGTAAGGGTGCAATAACTTATGGTAGTCAGCCCGGACCTCAGGGAGAGCCTGGAGAGCCATTGCCCTTTTTGCAGGAACAGATAGATAACCTTGATGAAGCTTCATTGAATACCATTCATGCTTTGTGGGTAATCTATCAGATAGTTTTGAATAAAATCTCAGAACTTGATGATGATACTGCTAGGGTTATTGATGATATCTCTCAGACTATTTCGAGTAATGCGCAGACGGCACAGGATTACACGGATGCCCTTGAGGGACGAATAACCTCTCGGCTCGATACTACGGACGCTACGATATCGGGTAATGCGCAGACGGCACAGGATTACACGGATGCCCTTGAGGGACGAATAACCTCTCGGCTCGATACTAC
>CALAUZ010000413.1 GCA_937892105.1 uncultured Fretibacterium sp.
CTATGGATTTCGGACAGTCCTAATCCTGGCGAACATAAACGCTTCCATAAACGTAGGCTTTGCGGAATTGCAGATACGCGGCCTGAACAACCTGTCATTCTTACAGGGAACATTTCTTCAAGACCTTCGGCAGTTCAGCAACATGATACTACCGACACCAGGCAATTACATAGGGAACACGGCGCAGCAGAACATGTTTGGATTATGGGTAGCAGTGGCATGTTTAGGAGCAGTATATCTGTTTGTGTATGACGCGTGGGACAGTGAACGTTCGGAGCATGGCCGTAAAATCTGGCTGCCGGTAATAGACATAGTACTTTCTGTGATATGCGTGAAGTCTGCGGTTACGGAAGCCAGCATAATCTTTGCGTTACTTGGGGTATTATTCATCATAGGAGCGTTCGTAACGGCCTTCAAGCTTGGCAATGACCGTAATGCTTACTACTCAATCGTAATATTGTTATTCCTTGCGGTGAACTTCTGGGGATTAATGAACAGTACGAGCCGTTCAGCGACGATAGCACTAGGGATAGGTTTGACAGTAATATTATTGATATCGGCGTGGAAATTTGACCGTAATTACGTGATAAGATTTGGGGCAGTAATGCTGGTGATATCGGCGGTATTCTGGGCATCGTTATATTCAGAGCGTTCCGGACAGATAGTGGAGAAGACGACGGAAATCATCAAGAACGTAGAGGATATAGGCAGACGCAGGGGAATATGGACGACATCATACGCGATGTTTCGAGAACACCCCGAAGGAGTAGGGATAGGGCAGTACAAGTGGCATTATCTGGAGGGACAGAGATACGGTTTCAACAATATAACGAATGCGGGCTGGTACAGGTGGCAATACACGCATTGGGCGCATAACGAGTTTCTGCAATTCTTTTGCGAGGGCGGTGTTGCAGGGGGAGTAATGCTGATACTGATGTGGTTTGTGTGGTTTATACCGGCGGTGTACGGATTGTTCAAGCGTGAACGAATGAGCATAAACATCAACGCAGTATGGTCTCTTGCACTAGTATCGCTGGTAACGTTCTGTGCAATATTCACACGTCCATTTCATCGTATAGAGAACATGGTATGGATAACGTTAGCGTTTGCGTTATCGAACCGAGAATTTTTCCCAGCGTTCAAATTCAGCCTGAGCTATGAAGTAATGAGGACGCAGAAAATCCGCCAGTTAGCGGGAGCATTATGCATAATATCATCAATAGCGGGCTGTGTGTACATATCAAGCGGTATATACGGGAACTATATATTGAGGCGTGCATTATCGACACAGGACGCAAATTTACAGTTATACCTGCTGAACGAGGCTGACAAGCACCCGATAGTGAGGGAGGATACGCAGAGGAATTTAGGATATCATTACCTTCAGTTAGGAGAACAGACGAACAACCCTCAAATGTTAATCAACGGCTTCAACATATTATGGGAACATTTTCACAGAGAGCCGCATTCTGAGGACATATCGAGGCTGTTGAACTTTGCGCAGAGATACCAGATAGAGGGAGCGTTAAGGGAGATAGCGAGTTACTTCAAGCCAGGAACGTATCATTTGAAGCGAGTGCCTCAGAAGGACAGCGAGGGCAGAATGTTGAATGCCTTGTTGCTAGTGAATGGTCCAGGAAGCGATGACAAGTAGGGTACGAGAAGGATTTACGCTTATAGAGATACTGGTTGCAGTAATGCTGACGGGAATGCTTACGACACTTGCGCTTGCCCCAGTGGTGATAACGGTACGGAGGGTAGTGGAGACGCAGGAGGAGTATTCGGACATGAGTGCGTTATCACGGACGTTGAATTTCATAGCGAGGGACATATCATCAGCGATGAGGCTTTCCTCGAACGTACTGACGGTAAAGGACCACGAGGCGATGGGAGGAATGGACGATGATATACTAATGGTGATGAGTACGTCTCCATCGGTGCAGGATATTGCGTCAGGGACGATAGTATATCGGATAGCGGAAGGCGGAATACTTCACAACAACATAATACCAGGTTTATACAGATGGATATTTCCAGGAAAACTGCCAAACGCGATAAACACAGACACATTAGACGGAGAGGAAGGACAGCTGGTGCTTCCAGGAGTAGATGAATTTTGCGTAGAAATCCCGAATGGAACGCATGAGGACGACAGGCGGAAAGAGTACGCCGGCCAATTACCTAAAGGGATATACATAAAGATAGGGCGTAACAGCAAAGGGGACGGCAACACCAGCGATAACAGGGAGAATATGAATGAGCTTGAACGCATTATCACATTCCCATAAGAAGCGAGGATTTGTGCTTGTGAGCGTATTGCTTTTGGGTACGCTGTTAATTTCGTGTGCGACGGCATTTACGTGGTTTGTGAGGTTGCAGGCACGGAGTGTGGACAGTGAGCGTGAAGCGATAACGAACCGGAGTTTAGCGCATGTTTTAGTGAACGCAGTAATAAATGTCTTATCGCAGGCAACATCGAGCATGAAGTACGACAGTCCGACGCAGAGATGGTATCAGCCGTTTGTCTTTAATGTTCCAGAGATGGGAATGTGGGTAGTGCATGTAACGCCGCTGGACGACAAACTTCCATTAAGGAATTTATTTCTTCCGGACGGGAACACAATGCGGCGTGAATTTACGGACGTATGGCGTGAGATGTGGGACAATCTGAAACATCGGGAACTGGAACAGCTGGTGCTGGATTTTCTCGACAGGAACACGAAAGCGCGTGTAGGTAGTGTAGAGCGGGAAGAGTTCATTAATCGCGGGCCATATGACATGTCGGAGCTTCTGATACTGAGCCAGGACATAACGACAGAAATATTGTATGGAACAGGAGGGGAGCTGGGATTGTCGGACTACTGCACGATATACAGTGAAGGTAAGATAAACCTAAATGTTGCGCCAGTACATGTGATGGAGATACTGCCAGGCTTGGATACGGGAGGGTTAGCGCAGAGGTTAGCGCAGGTGAGAATGGAGGAGCCTATAACGAGTTTTCAGGATATCCAGAAGATACCAGGAGCTTCACCGAGAACGTCAACCCAGCTTACGAACATAGCAGGTTTCAGGAGTCGTTATTTTTCCATCATGCTTGAATACATGGAGGAGGAGGGAGAAGGAGGAGCGTCATTCCGCGTGATATTTGACCGAAATACTAGGCAGATAGTAAGGTGGGAGGAGACATGAGCATAAGGGATATATTGACGTTGCATTACGGAGAAGCAGGCAGACAGAGGGATTACACATCAGCGGAGTTTAAGAGGGTAATTAGTGGTGAGAGGACGACGGGAGAAGATGGGGAAGAAGTTTTAAGCAAAGCAGTTAGAACGATAACACCTGGTTACGGTAAGAACACGGTTATACTTGTTCCGATGAAGTCATTATCACTCGATGATTTTTCGTTTCCATTCCAGAACACGTCAAAGATACGTGAGGCATTGAGGCTTCAGGCAATGCCATTCACTGCTGCCGGAGAGCTTGATATATTCCCAGTAATACTGACGAAGACAGGGCGAGGCTCAAACGGAATAGCGTGGTATGTTTCTCCAGAAGAGCTGGAAATCCCTAATCTATCGTACAGCACAGGAGGAACTCTGAAGATATGGCCAGCTCCGCTCCCATTCATATCACAGCTGGAGGAGTTTGACGGGAACGGTGTTACGATATGGACGGACGAGGAGAACGCAAGCTCGATACTCTGGCAGAAGAACATACCAGTAATGTACCGTTGGCGAAAACTTATAGACGCAAATACGGAGAATAAGGAAGCGTTATGGTACGATGGCTACTGCAAGGCTATGGGGCTAGAGCGGGGCGGAACGTTCATAGTAAATGCGTCAGCGGGGGATTATGACGATGAAGACTTCACAGAAATTGTGAGTGATAGTGTAAGGATATGCCCATGGATAGCGGACGTAAATCTGTCGCGTTCAGCACTTGAAGGAGCGAGGGATTTAGAGCGTACGGTGAGGCTTTTATCGCGTGTATCATGCTGGCTTTTAGCGGCTGGAGCAGCGATACTTGGCGCGGAACTGCTGAGATATTATCAGCTTCAGTGGCAGATACAGGACATAAGAACTCACAGCGAGGACTTTTACCGCAAGACGTTTGACCCATCGCGTACAGGCAGAATATCCAACCCTGTATTGTTGGCGCGGGACAGGATAGCTTCACTTACGGGGACGGGAGAAGAAGCACACCCGATAGACGAAGTACTTGCGGACATGGGAGATGTATTTGAGCAGACAGGCAGTGCAGACATAACGATAGACACAGTGCGCTACAATTCGGAGGGAATAGACTGCACTGGAATTGCGCCAGACATGACGACGGTGCTGAATTTCCGGAGGGCATGGGAGAGCCGTGCACAGTTAGCGCAAGTGGATAACACGCAGTTTGTGTCAGGGATAGGGTACAGGTTTGATTTGCGCGTGAGGTGGTGAAGTAATGGCGATAAATGTTGACAGCGTACTAAACAGCGCAAGGAGTGTAATTAGGGGTGAAGTGTCTGGTTCGGTGAGATTTCTAGCGGTGTTTCTCTCAATGCTTGCTGTATGGGCAGGAGTTCTGACGGTAAGCGGCTGGAACGCGCAGAGCCTCAACAGTCTTAAATCGCAGGAGGGCAGAAGACACACGTTATTGCTTCTTGCGGAGGAATATAAAACTCTTTCGCCTAGAACTTCAGGGAATGCGGGGCAAGAAGTAGATGTAGCGGCAGTATTTGCGCAGGTATCGGAACGCATGGAGCTGGGTAGCCGAGTGAACAGGATAACGCCAGACGGCCGTAACCAGTCAGTAGAAATAAACCGTCTTTATGCGGAGGAGCTTGCGGAATTACAGAAGGAGTTAGCCTCGCGAGGAGTGAGATTTATAGCGGCAGAATTGCGAGCATTGCCATCGGGACAGGAGAGGTTAATGACGGTCTCAGCTATAATAGGGCCTATGGAGTGAGCATATACATGAAACGTTCATTGCTTAACATAACGAAAGTTTTATTATTCATAGCGGGGTTTATTTACGCACTCTATGTATTTATGCCATGGCAGGAGGCTGGAAAGTTCGGAATGTCTATAGCACATTCACAGCTTGAACGCAGGGGAATGCGTTTGAACTGGTCAGATGTCTCAGGAGAAGACGATGGATTTACGGTACATAACCTGACTTCCAGCGGAATGGCAGATATTTCGTTCAGCTCTATAACGATACGGCCCAGATTTGCCGCAAGCATATTATCATTTTCGGCAGTTTGCGATATAACGTTTCGAGGAATGGGAGTGAGGCTGGGCCAGACGATGAATTTTGGTGACGGAGGATTTTTGCTGACGGCAGGGCGGGAAGATATACTGTTGGAGAATCTGAGGACGAACGGAGAATTTGCGCTAAACGGTTACATAACTTTTAATCCAGCAACGATGAAGATAGGGCGTGCAGACGCGAGGCTTGAAGTTCCAGAAAATTTCCGTCAGAACATGGATATGCTGAAGGGTTTTCTGCCCTTAGTGCAGGAGGGCGGCAGATGGTATCTCAGGAGGTGAGATGAATAATGCTTGAAAGTTTCACGGGAATATTCTCGAAGTTAAAACGCGGCAGTAATAATTCTTTGCGCAAGGATAATGACAGCGGTGGAAAAGTCTATGCGCTTTGGCTTTTAGTCCTGCCTTTTTTGGCTGGAGGTGTTTTCGGCTGCCTGGTTGATACAGGGTTAGGATTTTGCTTCGACATGATTTCAGGAAATGCCGGTGTACGAGATGAAGCAGTAACAGGTTCGCGTTCAAACTCAGAGAATGACGGGAGACAGCGGGGTTTTGACAGTTTCCTTGCCTCAAACCCTTTCAGAATATCTCCTATGAAGACAGATATTCCATTGCCTCCCCCAGAACCTCAAGAGGAGCCAGAGGAGCCGAAGCCGCAGGAACCTGGCACAGCAGACCATATTACGCTCAAGGCAACATTTCCTGGAGCGGGAGCGTATTTTTCTGTGAGGAATATTCCTGATGTTTTAGTGCCTGTAGGAGAGGAAATTGATTACTACAAACTTATAAGTGTTGGTGCATATGAGGCAATACTGCGCAGGGGAAATGAGCCTCCTGTAAAGAAATATATAGTTTATGGCTCTGTCCCTGCCCCTGAACAAGCGGAAGCACCAAAGGCTGCCTCAGCACCAGCCAAAGCACCAGAGGTAAAACAGCCGCCTGCCCCTCAAAACAGCGGGAACATATTAGCGGCAGTGCCAGGAGGAAACGAGGGACAGGTTCCCAGCGAAATCGTGAACCAGCTCGTACAAAATCCCTTTGACGAACTAAAACGCATAAGGCTCAGGCCGAACGATAAATCGGGCGGTCTTGAGATACAGTGGATACAGAATGACAGTATCTTGAAGCGTCTTGGTATTCAGCGCGGCGACGTCATAAAGTCCGTGAACGGTATACCTTTCACGAACATGGGAGATATAGCAAACTCGATAAGTTCTCTCATGGCCAGCGAAAGATTTGACGTTGAAGTAAACAGGGGCGGCAATAACACGGCTCTGCGCTATGTGGTGAAGTGATGGCGGAACGAAGGGGTTTCACGCTGATGGAAGTACTTGTTGCTGCAGCTATAGCTGGGTTGGTAGTGGCGGCAGGTTTCAGGTTAATAGCTATGTCTTACAAGCTCATGGGCGAACTTCAGGCTGAACGGAAATTAATATCAGCTGTGAATAAAATATGGCTCAGGTTTCGCACTGACGTGGATATGGCATCAAGCGGGACAGATGATAATGACAATGTAACATGGCGTTCGGATCTTATTTCAGTTCCAGTTGATGATTATGAGCTGAAATTCCGAAGGATAACTGTAACTATGGGAGACGGACGTTCCACGATTATTTATGTTGCTGAATAAAACTTGTTCGTAGTATCATGTACTCGGAGTATGGCACTAGTTATGCTTGCCCGCTTGAAAGATTGACAGAACGGGGGATGTTCAAAACTTGAATTTCAGAAAAATATTGCCTTGTATAATAATAACTCTTGCATTGTCTGTGAGCGCAGAGGCAGCAGTCAGCCGCGCCAACGGCCAGCAAAATAATGCGCCTGCCCAGCCTCAGACAGGCGGGAATATGACAGCTGAGGAAGAACATAATCTTCTGGAGATGGCTCAGGCCATGAGGAGGAGCGGGCTTGTACAGTTCAACTTTAAGGACATGGATCTTGTCAGGTTTATGCGCTTCATGTCGGAAATACTCCAGGAGAATATAATTGTTCCTCCCAACATAACTTCAAGGATAACAATAATATCCCCTCACCCTGTTACTATACGCGAATCACGTGAAATAATGCTGTCAACGCTCCAGATGAATAATTTATCGCTTCAGAGCATGGGGAGCTATTCCATTGTGCGGCAGGGAGGAGCAAGCCCTTCACCGAATGTTTACAGGGGAAAATCAGGGCCAGGCTTTGGAGAAGAAACAGTAACACACATAGTGCCTGTAGACTATGTTACAGTAGAAAGTCTTATACCGGCATTACAGCAGACTTTCGGTGCAACTCTAATCGTTCTTGCGGTAGGGAACGGCAAAGATATACTGCTTCAAGGACGCGCTACCGATGTCCGCAAAGGAGTGGAGTTTATCCGAAAGATGGATACCCCGCAAAGCGCAAGGATAAGCCGTACATTTGAGTTAAGGTATGGAGACCCCACGACAGTTGCCGCACAGTTGAACGCAATCGCTCAGGCAAACGGGCCTCTTCAAGGTCTCAACGCAATAGCCGACGCTCCAAGCAAGAAGGTCATAGTCATAGGCAGCAGGACAGCGGTAGACCGTGCAGTAAGCATAGTGAGGGATCTCGATGTTGACTCCAAGATAGGCGACTTCCACATTTACCGCCTGAAGAATATTGACGCTACAGCAGCATCTGAACAGGTAGCGAAGGTTCTGGCCACAACAGGGACAATGCTGGGAGCAGATTCCGCAAGATTTCCTGCAACAGTAGTGCCTGACGTTGCCACAAACAGCCTGATATTTGCCGCAACACAGAGACAGTTCGATTCGCTTGTACCTATACTTGATGCCATAGATATTCAGCCAAAGCAAATACTGTTACGCGGTTTCATTGCCGAAATCAACGTGTCCAACCTTGAGAACAACGGCATAGACTGGAACATAGTTGGAGGCCAGATGTGGGATAATGTGCTCATGGGAGGCAACATGTCTCTCGGAGAAGCCACAGTGCCTTCACAGTTCATGCAGTGGTTCACCGACATGAGCAAGAAGGAGGAGCTGTTAGACCGCAACGGTTCAACCTACACGATAACGAACTATCAACCTATGGGCTTAATGTATGCGACCATAGACCTTCTGAAACGTTACAACGCTGTGAATATCCTCTCAGTTCCCCGCCTCATGTGTACGGACAACAAAGAAAGCTCATTCCAGGTAGGCCAGGTTATTCCTGTTCTCAAGGGTGCAACGTCAGACCTAAGCAACCCAAGCGCGGTACAGAGCAATTACGACTACAAGGACACAGGCTTAACGCTCACCGTAACGCCGCACATCAGGAGCGGTAATCTTGTTGCAATGGACATAAAGCAGACGACTGAAGATGTTATGACACCAGCAGGAGTGCCGACACCCATAACGTCAAAGCGTGAAGTCAATACCTCAGTGCTTGTAGGAGACGGAGAGACAATCATATTAGGCGGAATGATTAAAGAAACAGAGACATCAATGAAGCGCAGAGTTCCGGGACTGTCATATATTCCATTAATCGGCGGTTTGTTCCAGAAGGTAAATAAGGAGAAGCAGAAAGTAGATTTTGTGATATTCCTTACGCCGCAGATTATCGAGGACGCTGACGAAATGAGGAGAGCTACGGCGAAATCGTCTGGCTTCAAGACGCGTTTTGCAGAGCCTGATACGGACTTGGGATTTGCTGACCTCATGCCCGCTAATGCCAGGAAAGAGCTTCTCAGTGTTGACATAAGCCCCGTAGAAGCCGACATAGATATACGCTTCAGGGAACTTTACCAAAAAAGTCTCAGGAGGAAGTAACGTTATGCCTGAAGCAGAAACACTCGAACAGACAGCGCAGTCATCTCTCCCGCCTCTTCCGGAAGCCAAAGAAGTATCAGCATTGCTTCCAGATGGAATGGGTCTTGACATTCTCAGGCAGGCAAAAATCGTCCCATTGAGAGTTGAAGATGGCGTGCTTATTGTCGGAGCTGTTGATTTCGACGCATGGCCAAAAGCTCAAATGCTTGGTGTTGCACTGGGCTATCCGGCTGACATCGAAATACGGGACGAGAAAGAACTCGGCGATCTCCTTCACACACTTTATGACTTGAGAAGCGTTGCTGCTGACGAGGCGGCGAAAAACATTGAGGGAATTGACGACCTTGACGACCTCTCACGTGAGGACGTTCTCAGCGACTCTGTAGATGTTCCCATAATACGTCTGGTTAATGGCCTGTTCCGCGATGCACTGAAACAGAGGGCTACTGATATTCACGTTGAGCCGTATGAAGATGAAGTGCTGATACGTTTCAGGATTGACGGAGTTTTGCAGGACAGAATGAGGCTTCCGCGTTCAAACCTCGCGCCTCTGACCAGCAGAATTAAGGTCATATCAAGAATGGATATTGCCGAACACATGACACCGCAGGACGGCAGAATAGGTATTAATGTTGGCGACAGAGCGGTTGATGTTCGAGTTGGTTTAGTGCCGACACAGTACGGCGAGAGGATAGCCATGCGTCTTCTGGACAAAGGACACGGGCTTTTGACGCTCGAAGACTTGGGCATGGAAGAACGTGAACGCGAAATCATGGGAGAGCTTATTCACCACCCTCACGGAATGATACTGTTCACCGGCCCTACAGGAAGCGGAAAATCTACGAGCCTTTATGCCATACTTCAGGCACTTGCAAGCCCGCAAGTCAACATCATCACCGTAGAAGACCCGGTAGAGTACGCATTGCCAGGAGTGTCTCAGATACAAGTCAACGAGAAAGCAGGAGTAACATTCGCTTCAGCACTGCGTTCAATTCTCAGGCAAGACCCCGATATCGTAATGATTGGAGAGATGAGGGACTTCGAGACCGCACACATAGGAGTACAGGCTTCACTCACCGGACATCTTGTTCTCTCAACACTTCACACAAACGACTCCATCAGCGCAATAATCAGGCTTGTTGACATGGGAATAGAGCCTTACCTTGCCGCAAGCTGCATGATTGGCACGGTTGCACAGAGGCTTGCACGAAGGTTATGTCCGCATTGCAGGCGTGAGATTACACCTCCGTCAATGATGGCGAAACAGGGACTTACACGCGCGTTTGAGTCTGTAGGGTGTTCCGAATGCCACAACACCGGCTACAGAGGACGTGTCGGACTTTATGAGCAGTTTGTCATCAACGAGGCAATACAGGAAGCGTTCGTTTCTGGAGCTGCCGCCTCAAAACTCAGGGATATAGCAAGGCAGTCGGGCTTCAAGACGTTGTGGGAGATAGGGCTTTCGGCCGTGCAGTCAGGGCTTACATCACCCGATGAACTTACTCGCGTTGCAGGGGAGGACTAGGAGGAAATATGCCGTACTTCACATACTCAGGATATGACGCTAAGGGCAGGACGACAAAGGGAACAGTAGAAGCCGGCTCATCAATACAGGCTGTTGACCGCCTCACGGAACGCGGAATAGTAGTAGTTGACGTGAAAGCTGCAGAGGACAAGAAAGCCGGCAGGAACGCAAAAGTTAAGCTGCTTTCACTCGAAATGCACATATTCTTCTGCCGCAGCCTGGCATCATATCTCAAGTCAGGCTTGCAGGTTGCCGAAGCACTCCGCATAATGTCAAAGCAGGCAAGGGACAAGAACATGAAACCCGTAATGGAGAAGCTGCTTGCGGACGTTCAGGGAGGCCGTAAATTTCATATGGCGTTGGCAGAATCGGGGGTTTTCCGCGAAAGTTTGTGGCGTGTTGCAGAGTCGGGCGAACAGTCGGGAACGTTGATATCCGTCCTCAATGAAGCGGCTGACGAGTTCAAGCTGGAAGATGACCTAAGACGCAAGATACGCGGTGCAATGACCTATCCCATAGTTATGGCTGTAGTAGGCATTGGGGTTGTGTCATTCATGCTGACATACGTAGTGCCGAAGATATCCGAACTTTTCGAAGACATGCACCAGACTTTGCCCCTGCCTACAAGAATGCTGATTGCGATGTCTGACTTCTTGGGGAATTACGGCCTATGGATACTTCTTGCTATGGCCGTTACGTTCATATGGCTGAAGAGAACTGGAAGAAGCGTGAACATGCCGTTCATGAAAGGAATACGAGACCAGCTCAACTTAGCACTCGTAATGTCCCACATAAGCACCCTTTTAAAGACGGGAATACCTTTGGTTCAGGCTCTGAGAATGGCATCATCTATGGACATGTATAAGCAGAGATGGATTGATGCCGCTGAAATGGTGAAGGCAGGACACAGGTTTGACCGTGCTCTGGAGAAAATAGGTATGCCGGAGGAAACTGTTGCGGTTGTACGTGTTGGTGAAATGGGCGGGGATCTTGCCGGCTCACTAACGAATGTCTCTGAACAATGCCGCGAAATTGCACAAGCCAGAATGGAGAAGCTTTCGACATTGATGGAGCCTATAATGGTTCTGTCATTGGGTTTCAGTGTAGGGTTCATCGTTCTTGCCATATTGACACCAGTGTTTGACCTTGCAGGTATTGTACGGTGATAATATATATTTCAGGAGGTAATGAGTACATGAAAAACAGAAGAATAATTATGGTCAGGCGTTCAGGTTTCACACTGATTGAGATTATGGTTGTCGTAGTAATCTTGGGATTGCTTGCGGCTCTCGTTGTACCGCGTATAGGGCCGCAGGTTGCGGAGGCTCAGAGGACAGCGGCAGCGACACAGATACGCTCTCTTGAGGACGCTCTCGAAATGTACAGAATGCATAACGGCTTCTACCCGTCAACACAGCAGGGGCTTGAAGCACTTGTTACCGCTCCATCGACTTCACCTGTGCCAAAGAGGTATGCTGAGGGCGGATACATCAAGAAAGTCCCAGATGACCCGTGGGGAAATCCCTATGTTTACCGCAACACGAACGGAAGAATTACCATCATGAGCTATGGCCCTGACGGTGAAGAAGGCGGAGAAGGGGTAAATGCCGATATCACAAACGCAGAATAATCCGCGTTCTGCATTCACTCTGGTAGAAATACTGTTAGTCCTTTCAATCGTGGGAGTATTGGCTTCGGTCATGCTCCCTCGTATTTCATTCTACTTTGAGCCGTCATCAGCCGTTCTCCAGCGCGCAATCGAGGAAGCTAACGACATTGCGTTATCCGGAACTCCCGTAAGATTTTCCGTGAAGACTGAAGGTTTAGCACGGAGAGGATACATAATGGCAGAAGCCCTCATGAAGAAGGAAGAACCGGAGGACAGTCTCAGCGCATTTTTGGGGACTAACATCAACAAGCCTGTTGTTCTGGAATGGCAAAAAGTGAAAGTGAAGAATCTTCCTGAAGATGACGGCTGGAGGTTTGAGCCTGCGGTAATATATTTCTACACTGACGGTTCATGTACTCCCGCGAGAATTTCTCAGGCTGGAAGGGATATGTCAGATATTAATGCTGATGAGTACGTGCTTACGGTAACGGGGTATTGCACTAAAATAGAGAAGTAATATAGGCAGCCGGGATTACATGTAGAAGTCCCGGCTTTTGTTTGTTTCGTGCTTTAACGTTTCTTCATGAATGCTGCAAGGATTACCACGCTCGCAAACGCAAAACCCGCTTCACACCCTCCGCTGCTTCCACCTCCTGATGGTGTGCCTGATGACGCTGGCGTGAAATTCCACTGATATATGCAGGGGTTATTACTGTCCTCATAAGTTATGAAACGTACCCTGACACGCCTTAATGTGCTTAATGTCTGAGGTTCAGAAAGCGTCCACGTCCCTGAATGATGTTTTTCCTGCCACTCTGAGTCGTAATAATAACCAGTTGTGTGGTCAAGGTAAATTCTGAAGTCCGTATCGTATGACGGTGTTAATGCTCTTGATGTGTCGCCTGACGTAACTATCCTGTAATTTACCCCTGTTATATTCCCTCCTGAAGTAACAAGCTCGACATACGGAACTCCCTGCGATAACTGCTCATTCACTGACCTGAACGGAGGTATCACAGCACTCCCACTCATATTGAGATCTGAAGGGAATGTCCATGTTATAGTTCTCCCGTTCAGCCCTCTCTCTGCTCCTCCCGAAAACATTACCATAGTTCCAGTGTCGTCCACAGGACTGTACTCTATTACCTCATCTGTTATGTATGATCTGTACATTCTAAGCTCGAAAGTCTTTGTCGTTCCAGAGGCAACATTTCCTGCGTCTCCTGATACGTTACTGCTGTCATACCTGAACGAGTAGCCTCCTCCTGGTATCGTCATTCTTCCCGCGTCAGTAAAATACTTTGCTTCAGCCAGTCTGTCAGTACGGGGATCTATCGCGAGACCGTAAAATTTTGCCGTACTGTAGTCAGGTTTCCCGTCAACGAGAGAAGCTGTACTTACGTGGTTCGTCCATAAGTCAGGTTCTGACACACTGGGAACAAAGTAACGCCATTCATACCGCGAGACTGCGCTGCCCTCATACGTGTAGAGCCTTATGCGCAATCCCCATATTTCCGATTCAGCAACAGGAGAATCAAACATCGCTGTACCTTCTGGAGTCTGCCCCGCCGGAATTTCAGTCCATGAGCCGGAATATATGCTGTCATAACCTTTCTTCCAGACCGAACGGATACGAACACGCATTCTGAAATCCTGAGAAACCGGAGCAGTAACGTCCGATGAACTGACTACGCGCCACCTTATACCCGTTACATTTGAGCCTGAGCGTATGTACTCGACATAAGGCACGAATGACGCAAGCTGCTGTTCCGTCGTCCTGAATGATGATACAGTCCCCTGACCATTCAGCGATTGCATAGTCGGGAATGTCCAGCTTACATTCACACCGTTAAGCCCGCTGTCCGCACTGAGAACGAAATTTGCACTGTCCCCATCGTCATTCACAGGCACGTAAAGAAGGTAATCATCACTTATGCGCATACCGTCAGATTTAAGGGGAAATGTCTTTGAGCTTCCTGACACAGCTTTACACAACTGTTCGTTAGTGTACGAGTATGTCCCGCCCGAAAGCGTCATAGTACCTTCAGCGTCTATATATGTCTGATTTGCTGAAATACTATCGTCCTCAACGTTGAGATATACCCGATAGAACCTTGCCTGCGAGTAATCCGAATGCCCATCAGTCAAATCTGCCAGCGAGTAATGGCAGCTGAACAGATAGGGTTCCGCCAATGCACCTGATGCCGCAAGTAACATCAGCATCGCGCAACACAACATTTTTTTGACCATGATAATGTCTCCTTTCGACAAAAAAAATCGCCCTCATGCTCAGGAATAACCTCCCAAACATGAGGACGTTGGTCTCAATATTCAGTATTTCAGCACTTATCAGGGCACAATCATAGCGTAGTTCGTAGTTCGTAGTTCGTAGTTCGTAGTTCGTAGTTCGTAGTTCGTAGTTCGATTATAGCCGCCTATTTGCACTCTGTCTACACCCCTTTTGCTGAAATCTACGCTAAAATTTAAGCAATTATATCATGGTATGCTTGAGTTTCCCGCGCACCTTCATTTAGTATTTTTGTCCAACCGAAAAATTTTGTATATATCATAATAACACTGTCAATCTGGTATAATCCATTCATTTATCGCATATAACATTAAGGAGGGTACTTTATTGGGACAAATACAAATCATCGTTGAAGGCATGACAGCCAGCGGAAAATCCACAGTCGTTAATCTTCTCTCGCAACGATTAGGCTTCGAGGTTATGCCCGAAGAATTTCGCGACCCTCTGGACTTGCTCAACAGGTTTCATCATAACAGGAAATGGGCCTTCCCCATGCAGTTGAACTTCCTCGTAACTCGTTTCGCACAATATCTTTGTGCCAGCGAGGAGGATAACTACATACTTGACCGCAGCATTTTCGGCGACAAAGTTTATGCCATGCTCTACTACAAAAACGGCTACTTCAAGGACAGCCAGCTAGGCTGCTATCTCACCCTTTATGACTCACTCCTGCGTTACGTCAGAAAACCCAGACTGTTCATCATTGTGCGCTGCAGGTTCGAGGAGATTATGCGCCGTATTCATGAAAGAGGAAGACAGGACGAGATTGACGCGGGAACTGAATACTGGAAGGGACTGTATGACGCTTATATGCCGTTCCTTGACCTCGTGAAATCAGAGCTGCAGGGCGATATTGACTTCCTGGAACTTGAACTTTCAGATCCGGCGTTCATTGATACTCCCTCAATGGTTGACGCTTTCCTTGAGGACGTAAGACGCTATTTCCCTGACCGCAAAATTTTACTTCCCCATGAAGATTAGAGACTTATTGTGCCACATCAACACTTTCGCACCCTTTGAACTCGCAGAGGAATGGGATAATTCCGGTCTCCTCGTCGGAAGCATTGGTGCTGAAGTTACGCGCATAGGTGTGTGTCTCGACGCAGTGAGTGAGGCGGTAATTGAGGCTGAACATCAGGGCTGTAACGTCCTTGTGTGCCACCACCCGCTCATATTCCGTCCGGCAAAACGCGTTACGGACGAAACGGAACAGGGAAGGACGATAATCGAAGCCATAAGGCGGAACATAGCCATAATAGCTGCCCATACAAACTGGGATAAGGCACAGGGCGGCGTGAATGACATTCTCGCGGGGCTGATCGGCATTAAGGATACTGAGCCTCTGGGAGACTTCGGCGTTTTATGCAGTCTTCCCCAGACTGTAGCAGTGAAGAATTTTGCCGAACACGTACAGTCTTCATGGGGGCTATCACACATTGACGTTTACGCAAAATATGTACTCGATAAGGTTTCACGGGCTGCTATATGCGGAGGGTCTGGGGCTTCTTTCTGGAAAACCGCAAGGGAAAAGGGAGCAGATGTGTATCTTACCGCCGACATGAAATATCACGAGATTATAGACGCAACAAAAGAAGGATTGATTATAGCTCTTGCAGATCATGGCGAAATGGAAAGGGCTTCAATTCCTGAGCTTTCACGGAAAATTTCACTCTGCGGAACTGAGACAGTAATTATTGGCGTTAAGGCACTTCCCAAAATTCTTAGTTTGAGAGTATAGGAGCATTGTTATAATATGAAAAAACGTGTATTAAGCGCAATGAGACCAACCGGCCCGCTTCATCTGGGACACATGGCCGGAGCATTAAGCAACTTCGTCAGGCTTCAGAACGATGACAACTACGACTGCTATTACGCCATTGCAGACTGGCACGCATTGACCTCCAATTATGAGGACAGCGCAAACACCGGCGAATACTGCTACACTGCATTGCTCGACTGGCTCTCTGTCGGTCTTGATCCGGAAAAGTCCCCGCTGTTTATTCAGTCCCACGTTCCACAACACGCGGAGTTAGCGTTAGCACTGGGAATGATTACACCATTAGGCTGGCTTTACCGCAATCCAACCTACAAGGAACAGCTCCAGAACATCACGAACAAGGATTTGGGAACATACGGCTTCTTGGGTTATCCTGTACTGATGGCCGCCGACATACTTCTATACAAGGCAGAGCTAGTCCCCGTAGGAGAAGACCAGAGCGCACATCTTGAATTGAGCCGCGAGACTGTCAGACGCTTCAACAACCTTTTCGGCGAGGGATTACTGGTTGAGCCGCAGCCATTGTTCACGCAGACCCCGAAAGTACCGGGCACAGACGGCCGTAAAATGAGCAAGTCATACGGCAATGCTCTGGAAATCTCCGAGAGTGCCGACTCAATGTGGCAGAAGCTCCGTACAATGATGACTGATCCAGCAAGAATGAGGCGCACAGATCCAGGCGATCCCGAAAAATGTCCGGTCTGGGACTTGCACAAGGTCTTTAATCCTGATGACGGCGAGAAGGCTGAAATCTGCGAGGGCTGCAAATCTGCCGGCATAGGCTGTATAGATTGCAAGAAGAAACTCAATGCCCATATTCAGGCCATGATGGAGCCGGTACGCGAACGCCGTGCGAAATATGAGGGCAAGAAATCGTTGCTAGATGAAATATTTGCTGACGGTGCAGAACGTGCGGGAAAGGTTGCGCGCCAGACTATGAGCGAGATTTATCCTGCTATGGGCCTTCTCCCTAATCCTAAGCGCAATGCCTGTAACTGACCTCGATGTTAATATAGAAGGATATTCAGGGCCATTTGACCTTCTTTGTTCGCTTGTTGAGAACGGGAAGTTTCAGGTTTCGGGCATAAAGATAGCCCAGCTTATACGGATTTACGGCCTCTATCTCGTGAAGACAAAACAAACTCCCGCAGATACCCTCGCAGAGTTCTTCTACATGACGGCAGGGTTGCTGCTGGAAAAGACACATTCGTTGCTTCCTGGCGCAAGTAATGATGATGACGCTGAAGCCATACCAGGCGGCCAGGAGTTCATGAAGTCCCTTGAACGTTACAAGCCTTACAGGAAGATATATCTGTGGCTGTCCGAGAAACTTTCCTCGCACTCAAAATCCTTCATGCGGACACCCCAAGAGCTTCCGCGAAATCCCGAACGTGAGATAGTGATTGACGGTTCAGGGGCGTATATTATGGCTAAAACATGGAAGCTGCTTCAGGCAAAGCACGATGAGGCCATGAGGAACAGGCAGGATATTGCTGATATTGAGGCAGGTGCAGACTGGGACGGTTTCGCAGCTCATGATGACCAGAAGCAGATTGAGGCGCGAATGTCGGAGATTGAAGGTATGCTGTCAACGGATAAAACTCTAAGTCTTCGCGAAATTGCCGGAAAAAATCTCGTTGTTACGCTGTTGGCTGTCCTTGAACTTTGCAGGATTGGAAAGGCATATATTGAACAAGATGAACTTTTCGCCGATGTCAGAATTATCACGAAAAATTGAAGCATTACTTTTCACATCGCCATCACCGGTAACAGAACGTGAGTTGAAGGAAGCACTTGTTGTTCCGGCACGTTCTCTGAGAGTTGCGCTTGAGGAACTTAGAACAGTGCTTGAGGGTGAGGGACACGGAATATTGCTGAGACAGCTTGCAGGAGGGTGGGTTCTTGAAACGAAGCCTGAGTTAGCCGAAATCGTTGGGAAATTCCGCGACAATGCAGGCTCCAAACGCATACGTCTCAGCAGAGCCGCCATCGAGACAGCCGCAGTAATCTCCAAAAAACAGCCTGTAACACGCTCCGAGATTGATGATATTCGAGGGGTGAACTCTGGAAGTTCTCTGGCAAAACTTATGGAGCTTGGACTGGTTAAGACTGCTGGAAGAAAAAAGGAAGGCAGACCGTCATTGCTTTACGTTACTACGCAGAAGTTCCTTGAAGTCTTCGGGATTAACGACATATCAGATATACCATCGGCAGATGAGATTGACACAGAAGAGGAGAATTTAATGTGAGACTAAACGCTTTCCTATCATCATGCGGTGTTGCCTCAAGGCGTAAATCCGAGACAATAATACTCAGCGGAAGGGTGCAGGTGAACGGTAAAATAGTTCTTGCGCCATTCTTCAGCGTTGACCCTGAGAACGACACAGTAACCCTAGACCACATGCCTCTGAAACTCTCTGAACACGTCTATTACGTCATCAACAAGCCGACAGGTTATGTTTGTGCCGCCAGCGACAAGTATGATCCTATTGTGATAGACCTTGTTCACGGCCATGAAGGAAGACTTTACCCTGTCGGAAGGCTCGACCGTGAGAGCGAGGGACTGTTAATCCTCACGAATGACGGGAAATTCACGCAGAGTATTCTTCACCCATCGAAGGAGATACGCAAGGAGTATGAAGCAATGCTCAACATTCCCATAAACCAGAAACAGCTTGAACGTTGGCGCAGAGGTTTCGAGATTGAGGGCGGCCGTCATGTTACGCCGCTTAGTATTGAGGTAATGGACAGAGAGCCGATAAATATGTGGGTAAGGGTTGTGATTGTTGAGGGACTGAAACGGGAGATAAGGTTAATGGCGAAAGAGGCAGGGTTCAATGTGCAGAAGCTGATACGCAGGAAAATCGGGAAAATGTGTCTTGAAAAACTTGGCAGCGGTGAATATGTGAGTTTGTCATTTTCTGAACTCTACACTAAAATATTCAATGGCGGTACGGTCTAAATTTTTCCACACAAAAGGGGGTTAAGTCCGTGAGTGAAATCGATCCGAAATCCAGAGAACTAATTAAGACAAGAATACTAGGCAACATGCAGAACATAAAATCATTCCCGCAGTTCGTGCTTGAGACAATGAGGAAACTGAATGACCCCGAAAGCAATGCAGCGGACGTTGCTCAAAGTCTCTCACGCGATGAAGGTCTTGTGCTTCGTATATTGAAGCTCGCCAATTCTGCGGCCTACGGTGTAAGCCGTAACATCTCCAACATTTCTGAAGCCATTGCGTTACTCGGCTATAAGTCCGTAAGCAACATAGTACTTGCGGCTACAGTGTATTCTGCGATGGATAAGGGATTAACCGGTTATGCTCTGGATCGCGGTGAATTGTGGCGGCATTCTCTCATGGTTGCCTACACTTCGAGGCACCTTGCAGAGATAACCGGGAAGGTCAGCACTGAGGACGCGTATGTAGGAGGATTGCTTCACGACATAGGCAAGGTCATTCTGAATGACTATGTTCGTTTCGGCTACGGGATAATCGTGAAGATGGTTGAGGAGAAACATATACCATTTACTGACGCGGAATGGCAGGTTTTGGGTTTTGACCACGCAATGATAGGTGAGCTTCTTGTCGAAAAATGGGCAATGCCTGAGTCTTACAGCATACCCATAGCCTATCACCACAAACCTAACGAGCTTCCTGAAGACAAAATGCAGTATCAGCCTTTGCTTGACGTTGTAACGGTCGCTAACACCATATGCCTTATGCTGGGGATTGGTCTTGGTGCTGACGGATTGCAGGCTTACATGTTTCCTGAGCCTGTGGAGAGGCTGGGAATAACGAATTTCGACAGCTTATTGTCCGAGATGATCGACTTTGCCGGAAACGTTGCCGGTGATATGGGCGATATGGCGGGGTTGTAAGAGTGTCATACGTAATCACGATAGACGGCCCTGCCGGTGCTGGGAAAAGTACAGCTGCGAAGGACGTTGCGCGAAAACTTGGCATAAAGTACCTCGATACCGGCGCAATATACAGGGCTATAGCGTTAATCCTTCATGAATCGGAAGTCAGTCCCGTTGATGATGACATAATGCGCGAGGCTCTGGGTGATATACGCATAGAGTTGCGCGGCAATGAAGTTCTGGTGAATGACTTTGACGTTACGGGGGAAATCAGAACTCCTGAAGTTGACGGTCTGGCCTCGAAATACTCTGCTATTCCGTCAGTACGCAGGGCATTGTTAGGTCTCCAGAAGGAACAGGAGAAGCACGGTTCAATCGTTGCGGAAGGCCGGGACGTTGGAAGCGTAGTATTCCCAAACGCAAAGGTAAAGTTCTTCCTCACAGCATCACCAGAGGCAAGGGCAAAGCGCAGGTACGATGAACGCGTCAGCAAAGGCAAACCCGCAGATTATGGTGCTATATTGCAGGCCATAAAGGAACGCGATCTCAATGACGCAAGCCGGCAGACCTCGCCGCTTGTTATACCTGACGGGGCAATATACATTGACACATCGGACATGACTGAAGAAGAGGCAGTAAATCACATACTCGACAAAGTGAAAGAAGCATTATCCCATGAAGCAGAATAAAATATTTTACGCGGTCGTAAAGACATTCTTCAAGATACTCCTGATAATTTACAACAGGTGTTCGTCAAAGTGGCTTGAGAAGCTAGACCCTTCCGAGAAATTCATAGTAGCCTGCAACCATGCCAGCAATCTTGATCCTCTCATAGTAGGGTGTTTCTTCCCAAGAATGCTGAGATATTTTGCGAAGGAAGAATTATTCACAAACTGGTTATTCGGGACATGTATACGTGCGTTGGGGGCAGTGCCGGTATCCCGCCAGAACAATGCGTCAGCCGCAGGAGCATTAAAAGGGTTCATGAAGCTCTATCAGGAAGGCAGTGATGTACTGATATTCCCTGAAGGAGGAAGGACGCTTGACGGGAAGCTTCAGCCTCTTGAAGCCGGAGTAGCTCTCATTGCCGCCCACGAAAGGGCACCGATTTTGCCAGTGTTCATTCACGGTTCATTCAGGGCAATGCCTCCAGGAGCCGCATTCGTAAAACCCGCAAAACTCCGCGTAACGTTCGGAAAACCTCTGCGCTTCTCTGAGGAAGTCTACAGGAGCAAAGAAGGAAGAAACATCATAATGGACAGCCTGAACAAGGCCATGAAGGAATTAGAGGCAGGAGAATAGATACAAATGTTTCTCAGCATGACAGGTTTTGGCAGTAAATCCTGCGAGTTTTCGTGGGGTACAGTGAAATTTGAGATAACGTCGGTCAATCATAAGTATCAGGACTTCAGCGCAAGGCTTCCACGTGAGTTATCGTCCCTTGAGACCAAAGCAATAACCCTTCTCAGGAACAATATCGGGCGCGGAAAAGTTAAGCTCTCTGCGGAAATAACATGGAATCCAGGCGCAAATATACCCTTAGTTGACAATGACGGTCTTATGGCTCTCGTAAAGCAGCTCAGGCACATTGCCCGCCGCAACAATTTAGACATTACCAACGATATTACAACATTCCTCATGCTTCCGGGAGTTCTTGACGACAGCAGCAATATTGCGGAAGAAGCCGCCCGCGAAAATCCCGAAGTCTGGGACAAACTGACGCTTGACGCAATAGCCTCATTGATGGAAATGAAGAAGTCGGAAGGCCAGAAGCTCCGCGAAAAAATAGAGGCTGACCTTTCCATTCTTGACGGTATCGTTGAAACCCTGAAGGAACGTTGGAAAACCGCAAACACAGACGCTCTTGAAGGCCTCAGAGTACGCATTCAGAACGTAATGGAACACTATAATCTCGAAGTTGACGAGGCAAGAATAGCGCAGGAAGTTGCGTTGATGGCTGACAAATGGGACGTTTCGGAGGAGCTTGCGAGGCTGGAGGTTCACACGGAGAAATTCAGACAGACAATGGATATTCAAGAACCGTGCGGGAAGAAGCTGGATTTCCTCATTCAGGAGATGAACAGGGAGATTAACACTATGGGCAGCAAGGTGAACGATGCCTATTTCCGCTGGGGAGTTGTCGAGGCGAAAACCTGCATTGAGAGAATACGTGAGCAGGTACAGAATATAGAATGATGAAGACGGGAAGATTATTTGTTCTTTCAGGCCCAAGCGGTGTAGGAAAAGGTACTCTCAGGGAACACGCTCTGAAGAATGCGCCCAGCCTGACATACTCCATCTCTTGCACTACAAGAAAGCCGAGAGATGGCGAGACTGATGGCGTGGAATACAGGTTCATATCGCGGGAGAAGTTTCAGGAGGATATATCACGCGGTTTGTTTCTGGAATATGCGCATGTTCACGAGGATTATTACGGCACACTTAAGCAGGACGTTGTGAATGAGCTTGAGGCTGGACATGATGTACTGCTTGAGATTGATGTTCAGGGAGCATTGCAGGTCAGGGAGAAAATGCCTGATGCAGTACTTGTGTTTGTTGCACCGCCGAGTGTTGAGGAGCTTGAACGCAGGCTTGAAGGCAGAGGAACGGAAGGGAAAGAGAGCCTCAATGTCAGACTTGCCAACGCCGTAAAAGAATTAGCCCTGAAAGATGAATATGATTATGTTATAGTGAATGATGATTTAGAGAACGCATGTGAGGAACTGAAAAAGATAATACTATGACTTTCGACAAATTTTTACGCTGGGCATTGTTCTGCGCAGGAATAATAACGGCAATATTCGCGGGCTGCATGTTCAACACCGGCAGGAATGATTTGGGTGCTTCGTGGCTGGCTGTAACTGTCGGCTTTCTCTGTTTCGCAACAAGGACAAGAACTGAGAAACATGAAACATCATCAGGAGATTATGATGACGACAACAAAGACCTTCATGATCTGGCCATGCTTATAGCTGAAGTTTCTGTGATGAGCCTCAAAAATATAGGCAGAACTATCCCGCCCGGCACAAAGGAAGTTGACGAGCTTGAAGGTAAGGTAAACAGTTTTCTTGACGTTATGCCGGTGAGCCAGTCGGAAAGGGAGGAGATAGCAGAGGAGTTTGACCGCCTGAGAAACAGAACAAGGCGCAATGAAGGCGGAAGAGCATTAATGAGGAGCGCAAGGCTTTAATTTTCACAGGAGAGATTTTTTTACATGAATAAAGGACAAAAATTTTCAGTATGGTATTTCCTTATAGCCTTAGTTGTAGCGTGGCTTTTTTCCGAGTATATATACAAGCCTTACACTGAAGGAAAGACAGAAGTCCCTTACAGTGAGTTTCTTGCAGACCTTAACGCCGGAAATATCGAGAATGTTGACATCACAGAGTCCAGGATAATATTCACCCTCAAAGAGAACATAAGCCCCGATAAACGTCCTATAGTAGGCGGAGTTATTTTCACCAACAAGAAGGTAAAGCCTCAAGGTACAATCAAGAGTGTAGTCAGGCTGACAGATCCATTTCTTATAGAGAGGTTATCCAGTGCTGATATCAAGTTCGGAGGAATTGCGAACAAAGACGGCCTCATTGACCTTATAATGGGAATACTTCTTCCACTGCTTCCACTCATGATAATATGGTACTTCATCTTCCGTAACATGCATGGCGGTATAGGAGGCGGAATATTCTCGTTTGGACGCAGCAAGGCCAAAGAATTGCAGGGCGAAATGAGCGGTGTCCACTTCAGCGATATCGGTGGTACAGGAGAAGCAGAAGTGGAACTTAGGGAGATTATCGACTTCCTCAAGGAACCCAAGAGGTTCGACAAGTTTGGCGCAAAACTTCCCAGAGGAGTGCTTCTCGTTGGCCCTCCCGGAACAGGCAAAACACTTCTCGCAAAAGCATGTGCTGGCGAGGCAGGAGTACCATTCTTCTTCATAACGGGATCAAGTTTCGTTGAGATGTTCGTTGGAGTTGGAGCGGCGAGGGTTCGTGATTTGTTCGAGCAGGCAAAGAAGAAAGCACCCTGCATAATATTCGTTGACGAGATTGACGCAATAGGCCAGTCCCGTATGCGCAACTTCAACAGCAACTCTGAACAGGAAGCAACTCTCAATCAGCTTCTTGCGGAGATGGACGGTTTCGAGGAGAATAACGGCGTTGTCATTATGGGTGCTACAAACAGGCCGGAGATACTTGACCAGGCATTGTTGAGGCCGGGACGGTTTGACAGACAGATACAGGTAGTACTTCCGACAGAGGAGGGCAGGGAGGAGATACTGCGCATTCACACGAAGAAACTTCCCCTTGACCCGGCAATAGACCTAAAGTCAATAGCGAAGGTTACGCCTGGTTTCTCTGGAGCAGATTTGGCCAATATCGCTAACGAGGCATCGCTTTTAGCCGCAAGACGCAAGGCCGACAAGGTATCAATGAATGACTTTGACCTCGCAATTGAGCGCGTTGTTGCAGGACTTCAGCGCAAGACACCATTAACCCCCGAAGTCCGCAAGAAGGTAGCGTATCATGAGTCTGGCCATGCGTTGGTAGCGTGTTACCTTCCTGGTTCTGACCCTGTGCATAAGGTGAGCATAATCCCGACGACAAAGGGAGCTTTAGGCTACACAATGAACATGCCTACGGAGGACAAGTATCTTGTTACTGAGGCAGAACTCCGCACGAGAATGGCTGTAATGCTGGGAGGACGTGCGGCGGAACTTCTTGTGTTCAACGAGGCATCAACGGGTGCGTCGAATGACCTTGAGCGTGCAACAGAGACGGCAAGGAGAATGGTTACGGAGTTCGGAATGTCTGAGAAGCTGGGGCCTGTGAGGTATGCTTCACCGTCAATGATGTATCTTTCGGGTAATTCTGAAGTCAGGAATGACATTGGCGAGGGTACGGCGGAAGTTATTGACGATGAAATCAAGCGTCTTGTGAAAGAGGCTCAGGAATGCGCGGAAAATATACTGAAGGAACATGAGAAGGTTCTGCATGAGGTTGCTGAAACGTTGCAGACGAAGGAAGTTATCAACAGCGACGAGATAAGGGCCATAGTTGACCGGGAAAATCCTCTTGATTACAGGCAAGCATAGCTTTTTAGCCAAGAATGTATTATCTGCCTCTTCTGTAAAAGTTTAGAGGAGGCAGTTTTTGTTGTTGAAATACCTTGTGTTATAATTAACTAACTCATCGTTTTCAACGAAAATTAAATAAAGATTTCTTAATAAGTTACGATAACAGTTATAGTGAATGAAATTGTAAATTCATAAGCCGGTTACAGAGCTATTTTCATAAGGAAGTGTGAACTTATGTTTTATGCTTGGCTGAGAGTTTTTATGGGCAGCAGCAGAGAGGACAGACCTCCTTAATCTCCAGTCCTAAGAAAGAAAACGCGCAAAGTGGCAAAAGGAATTCCAAGTTTTTCAAAATCTCAAGGAGGATGAACTTTCATGAAGAAGAAAATTACAGGACTTATCGTCTTGGCCATGTTTACGGTGGTTGCACTTGCAGGGCAGGTCTTTGCTGACCCTTCAATCACCTACACATTCACAGATGGAACAGTGGGCAGAAGCTACTCTGATTTCATAAGAGTGGACGATGGATATTCACCGTATACGTGGACTAAGATAAGCGGAACGATCCCTTCAGGTCTGTCATTGGCTAAGTCAGGAAACTACCTGTACCTCAGAGGAACGCCTACGAGGGCCGGCACTTACAATTTCACTCTCAGGGTAAGAGACTCCTATGGTGATACAGACACACAGTCTTTCACGATGACAATACGAGGGTCGGCTCTCTCAATCAACTATACGTTCACAAGCGGTACAGTTGGAAGAAGCTACTCTGACTTCGTAACAGCAGTCGGCGGCTCATCACCATACACGTGGACAAAAGCAAGCGGCACTATCCCTCCAGGACTGTCAATGAGGAGAACGGGTAACTACCTGTATCTCAGAGGTACGCCTACAAGGGCAGGTACGTACAACTTCACTCTCAGGGTAAGGGACTACTACGGCTCAACTGCAACTAAGTCCTTCTCCATAACGGTAATTAGGTCGGATCCTGTCATTAACTACACGTTTACGAGTGCTACAGTAGGTAGAAGCTACTCTGACTTCATAACAGTGAGCGGTGGTTCATCGCCATACACATGGACGAAGGCAAGCGGTACAATTCCTCCAGGACTGTCAATGAGCAGGTCGGGCAACTACCTGTATCTCAGAGGCACTCCTACAAGGGCTGGAACATACTACTTCACGTTCAGGGTCAGAGACTACTACGGCTCAACTGCAACTAAATCCTTCTCCATAAGGGTAACAGGCCCAACAATTAATTACACCTTCACGGACGGTACAGTTGGAAGGAGCTACTCTGACTTCGTATCAGTGAGCAATGGTTCATCGCCATACACGTGGACGAAGACAAGCGGTACAATTCCTCCAGGACTGTCAATGAGAAGGTCGGGAAGCTACCTGTATCTCAGGGGTACTCCTACAAGGGCAGGTACGTACAACTTCACTCTCAGGGTGAGGGATTACTACGGTGCAACAGCCTCAAAATCCTTCTCGATGACAATAATTAGGTCGACCCCTGTGATTAACTACACGTTCACAGGCGGGACGGTTGGCAGAAGCTACTCTGACTTCATAACAGTAAGCAATGGTTCATCGCCATACACATGGACGAAGACAAGCGGCACAATTCCTCCTGGACTGTCAATGAGAAGGTCTGGTAACTACCTGTATATCAGCGGCACTCCTACAAGGGCTGGAACATACTACTTTACGCTCAGGGTCAGGGACTACTATGGCTCAACTGCAACTAAGTCCTTCTCCATGACGATAATCAGACCGTCCATCACAATTAATTACACGTTTGCTGGCGGAACGGTTGGAAGGAGCTATTCTGACTTCGTAACAGTGAGTGGCGGGTCATCGCCTTATACATGGACGAAGGTAAGTGGCACAATTCCTCCAGGACTGTCAATGAGCAGAACGGGTAACTACCTGTATCTCAGGGGTACTCCTACAAGAGCGGGCACATATAACTTCACTCTCAGGGCGAGAGACTATAATGGCACCACTAAGACAAAGTCCTTCACCATAAGTATAGAAAGGCCTAGTATCTCGATTAACTACACATTTACGAGCGCAACATTAGGCAGGAGCTACTCTGACTTTGTAACGGTGAGTGGCGGGTCATCGCCGTATACATGGACGAAGACAAGCGGCACAATTCCTCCTGGTCTGTCAATGAGCAGGGCTGGTAACTACCTGTATCTCAGCGGCACTCCTACAAGGGCTGGAACATACTACTTTACGCTCAGGGTCAGGGATTACTACGGCTACACGGCCACAAAGTCTTTCTCCATGACAACGCTAGAGTCGAGCCTCACGATTAACTACACGCTTACGAGCGGAACACAGGACAGCTACTATTCTGACTTCGTAACAGTAAGCGGAGGCACATCTCCGTATACATGGTCAGTGTACAGCGGGAGTCTTCCAAGCGGCCTTAGACTGACATATTCTGGCTCAACTGCAACGATAAGCGGTACTCCGTGGGAATCAGGTACGTACAGTTTCACACTCAGAGTGAGGGATTACCACGGCAATACGGCCACCAAGTACTTGACAATCTACATCTCCCCGTCATATTCGTACGCAGACTACAGCAATAATTCATCTAGAGCTGGCGATGGCTCAGTATTGTCGCAGACAAGCCTGAGCGTTGATAGTGCTGATGTAGTATCGGTCGGTACTGGACGTGATGAGGGCCTCGTGGACGTGAAGGCAAACAAGCCCGTACGCTTCATCATTGGTGAATGGGTTGATGTGGAAGGCAAGAAGGTAGAAGTTACGGACGTTCAGGTGTTCGTAAATGGCAAGGCAGACGAAGATGTGGACGTTTCCGATGAAGGTAAATTCACACTTCCTGCTGAAAGGGTAACTGGCGGCTTCAGTGTGGTAGTAAAGGCTCAGACTGGAACTGAAGAACTTGTTACTGAAGAACTGAACATCACCGCGTTAGAGTAAAATCTTCTATGGACGTTAAAGAGTCCCCTCGAAAGGGGACTCTTTTTTCATGGCAGTATCATTCTCACAACAAGCGTCATACGTTCGTGAATATCTCCCCGCCTGTAGGAATAACACCGATCGTCCTTCAACGTGTCTATACCTGACAACACGATATTCTCTGCCCTCATTCCTCCTTCAACAAGCTGGCAACGTATCTCTCCCGCAAGGTCAAAATATACCTTATCGCCAGATACGTCATAATTTTCACGGTGAAACGCCTCAATCCCCTTCACCGTCCATTCATCGCCCAACTTTCTGAAGTATTCACGCCCTATGCATGGGCCAATCCACGCACCAGCCTCTGCAACATCATTATCGCTGTATAGTTCGCGCACAAGGCTTAGACCTTCACAGGAGATGTTCAACACCGTTCCTTTGTAGCCCGAATGCAAAATCATCACCCATGACCTTCCCCACACCATCACAGGAGTACAGTCCGCAAATCTCAATGAGGCCGCAATGTTCGGGACAGTGAGAAGTATTCCATCTGCTTGCGGGCGCATGGGCAAGGAACATTCCTGAAAGTTCGTGCTGTTTACGGTTATGATGGTGCTTCCGTGTACCTGTGAGGGCATTACGTGAGGAAGCGTTCCAGTTCCTTCAAGAGTTTCACCCTTCATGAAGAAATCTGCACTTATATGTTCCGGCGTTAATATTTTCATTTCACAAGCTCCGGAAAATTCTCACGCGCTAATTCCATCATGTCATCTCCCAACAACGCTATCACTATATCCATGTCGTTATTGCTTAGAAAATCCTGTATCGACTTCACGGCTATATTCATCGCTTCTGCCTTAGGATAACCGTATATTCCTGCCGAAATTAATGGGAATGCAAGAGATTTGCAGCCTTTCTTCTGCGCAAGCCTCATCGCATTAACGTAGCATGACATAAGAAGTCCAGCTTCACCATGTTTCCCACCCTGCCATATAGGCCCAACAGCATGTATCACGTACTTTGCGGGAAGGCTGTAACCCTTCGTGATTTTCGCCTGCCCCGTCTGGCAGCCTCCAAGCGTTTTGCATTCCGCGAGAAGTCTTGAGCCTGCAGCCTTATGTATCGCTCCGTCAACTCCTCCCCCTCCCAATAAGCTCGGATTTGCAGCGTTCACTATCGCGTCTGTCTCCAACTTCGTTATATCCGCCTGAATTATTCTCAATGGCATAATGTTTTCTCCTCCCGTGTGCTAAAATCCTGTAAATTCTGTGATAGGAGAAATTTTACATGAATTTAGATTTTTTTGCTGTCATGGCCAACCTCGTCAGCCTCTTCGCATTAATAGCCGTAGGATATGTCGCCGTAAAATCTGGTGTCTTAAAGCCCGAAGCATCTGCATATTTCTCTACTCTCCTGATGAAAATTACCCTGCCGTGTACCATTTTCATCTCTCTCGTTCAGCGCGAATATAATTCTGCTTTCATTCACGACAGTATAATCATCATCATTGCAGGACTTGTAGGCTTCACATTCATGCTGTACTTTTCGCGGTTATTGTCCGGCATTTTCAGGGTGCCTGATGGTTACAGGGGAGTTTGGGCATTCCTCTGCACGTTCAACAACTCAGGCTTCATGGGCTTCCCTATAGCTTTGTCGCTGTTCGGTTCGGAAGGTCTGGCACTTTCCGTGATGATGAACATAGCCTTCAACATGACGATATACACTCTGGGCGCACTCGAAATAGCCCGTGATAATCCAGGACATGACACCGAAGGATTGGACATGAAGTCAATAATCTTCAGCGGAATAAACATTTCTACAGTCCTTAGCCTCATATTCTATTTTGGGAGGATAAGTATTCCACATACCATCGCAACTCCGCTAAACTATCTTTCCGGCATAACAACTCCGCTCTCAATGATGATTATAGGTATGGCGTTGGCACATTCTAAGGCTTCAGACATATTCCGCGATGTTCACGCATGGACTTCTACAGCAATGCGTCTTGTCGTGTATCCTGTATTCTGGTGCCTGCTCCTGAAAGTCTTTCCGCTAGGCAACAATCCTCTGGTCAGTGCCGTGTTTGTACTCATAATGTCTATGCCTGGTGCGAGTGTTACTGTTGGAATGTGTGAAATGTATCATGGGAATATGGATTTTGCCGCAAAGATAATGTTCATTCAGAATATACTGTGTATGTTGAGCATTCCTATGGTGTGCATGATGATTTAGATGTAGATTGTGGTAAATGTCCCACAGCAGTATAGCTGTAAGGACAAAGCCCATTAGCCAGTTTAGGACAGTAAAAAAAGAACAGATTTTGCGGATCAGCTTTCTTCCTGTCCTCTTCCGGGATTTCTTGGACTTTCTGCCCATATCAATCACCAGATTCCTACAGGGAGGCATTCCCGCCAT
>CALAUZ010000414.1 GCA_937892105.1 uncultured Fretibacterium sp.
TATGCTATATTATTTATTATACTATATTTATAGTTTTTTAGCTGGGCTGATTATAAAAGTGGTACCTACGGTACGTAGGAAACCTGGACTAAGTGTCCTAAACGCCTTTGGAGAGGACGTAAGACGCTTGTGCTGACCTCGTTGAATTAGGAAGCTGCCACTTCTATAAGTGGCGGTAGTTCACTTATGATGATAATACGTGTTCACCATCAGATGAAAGGCCGCTCCCTGCGCCGCCCCCTGCGGATATAGCAAGTTCATTGCGGGGGGTAATTTCTGAGCAGTATGACAAAAATTGTTGCGTATGGAATTTTGCACTTCATTCATAAATTTCCTGTCCAGTTCCGAAAGTTCATAGCTCCTTCGGTGAATAAGTACATCCTTGTATGATTTAGTGTTGTCGGCACATTCACGCTGAATAAGCCCATGACGTTCCAATATTCCTTCAGGCATTGGCGATACCCACATGAATGTTTCAAGATTTTCGGCCAGCAAATCAAACTGGATTCCACGCTCAAAAACAAATATTCTGCGTTCGACATCATCAGGAAGCTCCTCTTTCCTTACGACTGACATCGGCAATGTCGGAACAAACTGGTCAGCGTACGCAATCTCTATCAATGAATGAAGGTCGCTGAAATGAATAACATCTTTTTTTGCCAGAGGGCTTTTTCTGCTCATTGTAAGGACGTAATGAAACTTCACTACAAGGTCATGAGACAGTCCCTTCTCTTCAAATGTACCTGTGAAATATTTATCATAGCCCGATGCGTAACCGCACAATCCCAAGCCTGTAATCAGCCTCAAGAATATTCTTAATTGCCCTGTATGGATTTGTCTCTTTGCAATAGATTTCAACGGATGCGCCTGCCTATATTCCGTGAAAACTCTACGAAAGCGTCTGCTATATAGCTTACTCGGGGTACTGAAATTGAAAACTGCCGCTTCTTGGGTTCAGTCTTTTTGAAAGTGTGCTCAACTTCATTTATCTGTCCAAGTATTTTCTTTGCGTAATACTTAAAACCTTGAATTTCGGGGAATACAGATATATCACTGTTTCCCCTTTTATTTTTTTGCTTGCATTTTGAGAGAAATGTTTTACAATTTGCGCCGTTTTCCGCATTAAGCCGGTAAGACCAATAGGCAAAAGCATTCCTCTCGTTCTGGCGGACACTGTCGGGAATAGTCGGAGAAGATATCATACTATTCATCTTTATTGGGAGGAATGTTATTTGTGCAAGCGGCCAAGTCTTTTACTGTCGATTTCTGTACTCCTTGTTAGCGCGTTAATCGTTACGTTCGGCGTTGTCGATGTCGAACTCAAATCCGGTTCACACTTCGGTCTAGGACTTCCAGCACAGGTTCCCCTTCTCTTCGCGGCAATTTTCGCGGCAATCGTAGGGGCGTTATACCTCAAGCGTTCATGGTCTGAACTCGAAAAGGGTATGGCCGGTGCAATCCAGGTCTCCATTCAGGCAATCGTAATCCTCGTTCTCGTAGGCTGTCTCGTAGGTTCATGGATACAAAGCGGCGTTGTCGCAACAATGATATATTACGGCCTCGAAGTCATGACACCACGATACTTCTACCTGGCTTCGCTCATAATCTCCGTCGTCGTCGCTATTGCTACTGGCTGCTGCTGGACAACAAGTTCAACCGTAGGCGTTGCTTTAATCGGTATAAGCGCAGGTTTAGGACTTCCGCTTCCCATTACAGCAGGGTTCGTCATTTCAGGCGCGTATTTCGGCGACAAAATCTCCCCGCTTTCTGACACAACTAACCTTGCTCCCGCTGTCGCTGGCAGTGAACTTTTCGACCACGTTAAAGCAATGATGTGGTCAACTATCCCGACCTTACTCATTACGGCAATAATAGCGTTCATGATGGGAGACAGCGCACAAGGTTCTGACGGCGGAAGAATTGCACTCATTCAAAGCATGATGAGGGCAGAGTTCAACATATCAATGTGGGCGTTCATTCCACCAATGGTGATTATTGTGATGGCGTTCATGAAGATACCAGCAATACCCGGCATAGTCTCCGGCATTGCAGCAAGCCTCGTACTCTCACTAATTCGCGGCTCAACAGCTCATGAGGCAATGGAAGTTCTATTCTCCGGCTACATTCCTGAACATTTGGGAACATTCGCAGAGGCTGCAACACCTGAAGCTATGGCAAGCGTTACAGGGGCATTCACTCAGGTATTCACGGCAGGAAGCCCCGCACTCAGCGTAACTCCTGACATCTTCGCTAAAGTTGGAGGACTTCTCACCCAGTTATTCACTCGCGGCGGTATGACTTCTATGCTTGAAACAATATGCCTTATCGTTGTAGCTCTGTCTCTCGGCGGAATTATGGAAGTATGCGGGTTCCTTGATGTTATCCTTGATGCTCTCATGCGGCATGTTAAGAGTGTTGCCGGGCTTATAGGATCGGTTCTTGCTTCGGCGTTCATGGCCAACGTTTTCCTGTCTGAACAGTACCTGTCAATCATAGTACCTGGCAGAATGTTCAAGCGTGCCTTTGACGAGAGAACATGGCCTAACGGAAAGAAACTTGCTCCCGTAATGTTATCGCGTTCACTTGAGGATAGCGGCACAATGACCAGCGTATTAGTCCCCTGGAACACTTGCGGAGTGTATGTAAGCTCAGTGTTGGGTGTCGCAACTCTGGATTACCTGCCTTACTGCTTCATGAACTGGCTTAACCCTCTTGTAGCGTTTGCAATGACAGCTCTTGGACTTGGCATAATCTGGAAGAATGAGGAAGCTCAAAGCACCGAAAACGTGTTTATTCCTGATACAGCTGTCGTAGAGTAAGAAGTTACCCCTCTTGGCAAGCAGTGTCCCCCCTGCATCAGGGGGGATTGTTATTATGGGGGCAGGACAGAAGGAGCTTGCTTCGTAACTAGAATATATCCCTCTCTGTCGAATACACAGGAATTGGAAACATATCCGCAAATCCAAACGCCTCATAGAATGGCACTCCTGAAGGTGTCGACTGTAAAACTATCTCCTTCCCATCTGAAATCCTGCATACCTCGTTCATCATTGAGGCAGCAATTCCCCTTCTCCGAAACTCTGGCTTCGTCGCAAAATAATATACCCCCATTAATTCCGGCTCATGGGTTACGAGGAACGCTCCGACATCATGGCCTTCAAGTTCAGCAATATACATTGAGAGATTTTCACTGTCATCACAAAATGCCCGCGCTAGAGCGTAATATTCCCCTGATACTTCTCCGTCGCCGTACTCGAATGCTGACCATTCACAGCGCGCCCATTCTTCTGCTTCCTCATGGGACGTTACAGCCCTGAATGTTACGGAGGGATTGACACGTTCTGTTTTGGCATTGCCGGGGTTAAGGCTCATTGCTTCGAGGTTTCCGGCGTAAAGAAGCCCTGAACGTTCCAGAAATTCACCCCCTCCATCATACAACGGCCACATGAACGACATATTACGTTCACGGAAAAATGTTACGGCTGTGTTCACGGTCTCAATGTCTTTTACATGCTCAGGAAAATACACCCAGTTCTCAAAATTATTGTTCGTTGAAACGCAGAAACCTCCCGATTTTCCTAGCGAAATACTCTCACTCACCTTTAAGGCCCGTAATCTGGCAAGAAAAAATTTCAAATCCTCCCACACTTCATTCATTCAAAATACCTCCTCTAGTCCGCACGTAAGCATCAAATCTTTTATCGCTGGGATTATTTCTCCGTCTATCTTCTCCCTGTATGCTGAAGCATCTTCGCTTGCTCCGTATTCCGACAGTGAAGTCTTCAACGCCTTTATCATCGCGGTTATCTCATCGCTGCTCTTGCTCATTCCATCTGACTGAAGCTCCAGTATCTTTGCACGCGTATTCTCTCGTTCCGCTTTAAGGTCTAAATCTGTCTGCGTAAGTTCCCGCAGCTTGTTCTGCAATTCCCGCCGTTCTTCCGGCGTAAGACATGCCGCAGCATAATCGTCCTCGTTCCTGAAACCCAATGCTAAAAGCCTCTTGTTGAAGCTGATTTCGTGCCTCTGCAATTCCTCCCGCCCCGTCGCCGTCTCAGTTTCAAGCGTGTGTATCGCAGTCATTATCCGGTCAAGCGTCTGTGCCTTAGCGTTCTTGTCCTCCCGGCGTTCGTTCAGCTGTACCCGAAGTGCCTCAACATCTGCATTCATTCGCGACATCTCATCATCGGGCTTCCTTGACGCAAATAGTATTATCCTCTGCTGTTGTACGCTGTCCCGTTCCGCCTCTACAGCCTTTACCCTCCCTGCTAATTCATCGCGTTTTACCCTGAGAGCTTCCTTGTTCTTCTTGAGAGAGGCCATATTTGTGCTGGCTAATGATAGTTCGCGTTCAAGTTCATCTCGCCTCCTTGACCCCTCCTGCCAGTCTTTCATTCTGCGTTCCAGCGTTTCTACTACTTCTACAGGGTTTTTGTCAGGCAATGTCTTGTATCCATATGGAGTAATCTGGGAGATTAATTCGCGTTTAAGGCTGGCAACAATCTCTGCCTGCGTCTTCGTCTCCGTATTAAGCTGTTCTTCTTCTGCCTTTGCGGTCTGGAGTGCGAAAAGTGCGTCCTGATGATAGCGCGTTACTTCCTCCATCGTCTCACGTACCTTGTCCAGTTCATCTCCGACAGCTTTCATGTCCCGTTCAGCGGCTTCTGCGGTGTCTGCGGCGTTTCGGGCAAGCTGGAGAGTGTCGCGGGTTTTCTGGCGTTCCCGGTCCAGCTCCTCAAATGGCGAAATTCCTGCGCTAATCTTCAGCCCCAACTGTGAGACCTTCGAGGTTATCTCCGCTGTAAGTTCGTTTATCTGCCGGCGTAATTCCGTCTCATCTCGCCCTACTGCCGATATCTCCTCATTCAGTTTTCCTGCCCTCGTCTGCCTCATCGTCAGTTCGTCCCGCAATTCCTCCAGCGACTTCTGTGTCTCCTGAAGCTGTCTATGTACTTCCTCAGGGTCTGGGATTGACGCTCCTGATGTGTATGGGTGGGTTATTGAACCGCACAATGGACACGCTGAACCGTCCTGCAAAAGCTCACGTACTGCGTCCAAATCCTCTATTCGATGAAGCAATGCCGCTCGCTTCTCCAGCCTTGCAGCCTCCTGCTGAAGCTCGTATATCCTCCCTGACTGCTCTACGTCCCGTATGTTAAGGCTCCGTGTCTCCTGCTGTATCCTAAGACGTATATCCTGAAACTGTTTCAGCTTGTCTTCCAGCGTCCTTACGTCCTGAAATTTCTTGTACAAGTCGTCAAGGTCTGCCAGCTTCTTTATGCTCTTGCCGCAAATTTCACGCCATTCCGTTATCGTCTTGCCCTTCAGAGTTCCCTCATAGAATGCCCGCGAACGTACATATTTCTTCTCTATTACAGCATAACGATGGTTAATGTCCGAGAACATCGCTGTCCTGTCATTCAGTGTACCCTGTGCCTGTAACTTCCTCTGTATCGCCTTTGACCATGACGCTTTCAGTGATGTATGCTTCTCTTCCGACTGTTCGTACATCGCAAAACATTTCTGTATTCCCGCAAGTCCGGCCTGTAACTTCTCGTCAATCGAGTGCGTCTGCAAAAACTTCCTCGCTTCCCGCAGTGCTACTTCTACCCGTTCAAGTGCTACCTGTCCGCTTTCAACTTTTGAGGAGCATTCCTTCAGTTCCCGTTCTGCACCCTCGTACTCGTTCCTGGCCTGAATTGCTGCGTCCTGCCTGTCCGTAATCTGAACATCAAGTGCCTTTACCCTTTGTACAAGATTTTCCAGCTTCGACTGTTCCGACAGCTTGTCCCGATATTCTGCCTCGATTAACGTCAATGCTTCTTCTGCGTTCTGAAGGTCGTTGCGGGCTTCGGTTAAGTCGTCCTTGAGAGCGTCCTGCTGTATCCTGTTCTTTCCGCGAAGCTCCCTCAAATCCTTTATGGCCTCGTATTCTTCTCCAAGTTCAAGGGTTTTCCCGCCGCGTTCAAGCCTCTGGCGTGATGGAACAAATAATGCTGTCCTCCTGTCCAAATCTGCGCGCTTTGCATCAATGTCCTTCAGAAGTTCCTGATAATGTATCTCTTCTGCCCTGTGCTTGAGTATGCTTCTCAGTTCCTCGCACTGTTCAAGAATTTCCTGCATTAATAATCATTCTCCCCCCTCAAAATATATTTTCCCCTGTCTGCTTGAGACTGTCATATTTCCGCACCACTGAAACTCAAATTTTCCGCCCTTCCTGATTAACCCGGCAAGTTCACTGCACCTTCTGCGGGATAAAGTCCTAAGTCCAAGTTCACGGCCTATATCTCGGATTACAAGAGTAATATCATCTTCACTGTATGAGCGCAATACCTTCCTGTTCAGAGTACGTTCATTCTCTCGGCATGTGGAAAGAAGTTCGCGGCTGTGATTGTCCTCCTGTTCCCTGACCTTCCGCATTTCCTCGCCAAACTGCGCAAGATGTTCCGCCGCTGAAGCATTGATGCTGGCCTCTATCATGGGAAGCAGCTTCAGTCGTATGTAGTTGCGGGTGTATGCGTCATCATTGTTAGTGCTGTCCTCACGCCACGAAAGCCCCCTCACCCTCAGAATTTCACGCAGAAATTCCCGCCTTAATCCCAATAACGGCCGGCAGAATGTTATCCCCTGAGTATTAGTGCTTTCGGTTATTCCTACACTGCCTCGTATCCCTGTTCCCCTAAGAATGTTGAACAGTACGGTCTCCGCCAAATCATCGCGGTTATGGCCAAGCATTATCGTTTTCACGCCCATTTCTTGCGCCGCAGCAATAAGAGAATTCAGCCTTATTCGACGCGCTGAGGCTTCAAGCGATTCACCCTTCATTCGAGATGACGGAACATTCACCCTCACTGAACGGAATTTTACCCCCATATCTGACGCAAATTTCCCCGCAAATTCCTCGTCCCCGTCTGCCTCATCGCCCCTTATGCCGTGATTGACGTGTATTGCAGTTATTTCCCCCTGCCAGAACGTCTTAAACAGCCACAGCATTGCAAGCGAGTCGCCGCCTCCTGAAACAGCAAGGCACGCAGAACCAGCTTTCAACCAGCCCTGCCGTATCCCCGTCTCGCGGAAATATTTTCCCAGAACGTAATCCGAAAGTTCGTAGGGTATGTTCCTATTTCCCGTCATAGAGCAGCCTGTAGACCTCAAGGTTCGCACTCACCCTCTGTACATAACCGTTCGTCTCCTCGAATTTCACTGCCTCTATCCATCGTGCAATGTCAGCATTGTTCCCAACCGTCTTCAACCATTTCCGCGCATTCCCTGAACCTGCGTTGTACGCGGCCATGACGTATTCTTTGCGGGCAAAATTCTTCCCAAGCCAGCCGAGATGTGATGTTCCAAGACGTATATTGTCGCTCGCGTTGTAGAGGTCATAACGCTGAAGACCAGCGCGTTTCGCTTCTTCCTTTGCTGTCGCCGGCATAAGCTGCATTAGTCCTGCCGCCCCTGCCCAGCTTCTTGCATTGACCTTGAACGCACTCTCCTGGCGCATTATCGCCCATACAAAATTATTCTCAACTCCGTACTGTCTGGCCATAGCGTCAACACTCGCCTTGTATGGACGGGGATATAAAGCCTCCAAATCCTGACGGTACATAGTCGTGCTTGATGTCATGACAGTTTCAAGCCTGCGTGCCTCCGTGTAGCTCTCCTCAAGTCCAAGCCACCTCGATAGGTATAACGCCCTGTAAAGCTCCTTAGTGCTTGCTTTTGGACGCGATAACCTGAGATAGGCATGGTTTACGAAGCCCCATTGTTCAAGTTCCGTAGGGTTCATGTTGAGATTGGGATTTGCACCGTTCACAATGTTTAGCTTCTGGCCTGTAAGAAACGCATAGATTGTGAGAGGGTATTTCCGCTTCAAAAGGGACAGCGTGTTCGCAGCCTGCTGGTTCTGCCCTGCGAGTGCCTGTGCATGTGAAAGCCAGTAAAGTATTCTCGCCCTCTTGTACTGGTTCACTCCTGGTGCGTCGCACTGACGGAATAATTTTACGGCCTCAGAATAATTCCCAGCGTCAAGATTTCGCCAAGCCCTAGCCCACATTACGTTGAAGGCAAAATTTGTTCCAGGAAATGAACGCATTATCTGACCTTCCAGAATATCTCTGCGATTAGTGTCCGACTTCCCGATGAGGTTTACGAGTGCCTGAAGAGCCCGTGCCTGAGTGTTTCCCCTTCGTTCACGCGCTATCCTTTCCAGTACCCGCATACAGGAATCGCGCATTCCTTTGTCTTTCGCAAGGTTCGCTATCCTCGTTACTGAACTTGAAGCGTAACTGTTCCCGCTGACTGCCAGGCTTCCCCAAAGATTGAGTGCCTCGTTGTTGTTCTTGAGGCGCGAATTTGCCCACGCCCGATAGTATTGCGCCTTACGTCCCGTTGCGTTTCGTAGGGCATCGAGTGAAGCCTTGTTGTCCCCTACTGTGTGGTAATGTACTCCCAATGCAACTCGTATGTTGTTGCCGGCATTCTTGGTGCGTGAGAGTACTGCCGCTGCCTCCTTGCTTCCCGCCTGAAGTTCGAGAAGCTGTAACGCATGTTCGGTTACGTTCCTGTTGCCTGAGTGCGAGACTAGACGGGCCAGCGTGTATATCTTGCGTTCGTCCGTCCCTGCGTGTGAGAGCATTCGCGTTAAAGCCGTGTACGTTCCGCCGGAGTTACCCTGCTTCTCGTTGATACGGTACTGTGCAAGCGCAACATAGTACTTCAGTTCTGACGGAGCAGTTTTGTAGAGGCTTTCGGCCAATGATAATGCCCGCTGCGTCTGGCCTGTGTTCTCGTAGCCCAGAAGCAACGTCATGTCAGCATATGGTCTCACTGAAGCTGGGAAGTTCTTTGAGTGTGCTTCCAGAATGTTCACCGCCTCCGGCCATTTCTCCTGGAACCTATAGGCGTTGGCCATCAGGGAATAATCCCTCGCTGTCTTCTTCTTGATGGATTGGAACTGCATTTCCATTTCCGGCCATGCCCTGCGCCAGAAAAGGTCTTGAAGGCTTGCGGCTGCACATGATATTGACGCTGCAGATAGTAGAAGCGGTATTGAAAGAATGAGAGCGTTTATTTTTTTCCGCATTGAGTTCTCCTGCTCCTTGACATGGAAATAAAACTTTTTGCGTATTATATAATAACCCCAAAATATAAAGCCTTTCATAATAAGGAGACCTGATAGAACATGAATGCATTTGAGACACTGAAGGAACGCGGATATTTCGAGTGGTGTACAAATGAAGAACGCCTCGCACAGGTAATGAATGAGGAAATGGTTACAGCATACGTAGGTTTTGACCCCACAGCAGACAGCCTCCATGTGGGACATCTTATCCCCCTTATGGCACTGGGCTGGCTTCAGAGGCTCGGACACAGACCCATAGCCCTTGCAGGCGGAGGCACAGGGTTAATCGGCGACCCTTCAGGGAAAAGCAAGGAACGCAACCTCATCACCCTTGAGGCAGTCCAGCATAATATTGAGGGTGTGAAGAAACAGCTCGTGAAGTTCCTCAACTTCAACTGCGGCGAAAACTCAGCGTTGCTCCTCAACAATTACGACTGGTTAGGCAAAATGACATTCCTCGAAGTCCTACACGATGTTGGCAAATATTTCTCCATCAACAATCTCATAGCACGCGAATATATACGTTCACGCCTCGAAGACCCCGAAAAAGGCATATCCTATACTGAGTTCTCGTACGTTCTGCTTCAGGCAATGGACTTCAAGTACCTCAACGAACACTACAACTGCCGTCTCCAGATGGGAGGAAATGACCAGCAGGGTAATCTCCTTGCAGGTTCGGACTACATACGCAGGACATCAGGAGCAGAAGTATTCGGTTTAACACAGCCGCTTCTTCTCACATCATCAGGTACTAAGTTCGGGAAGACAGAGGCCGGTGCTGTATGGCTTGACCCGGAAAAGACAAGCCCCTACAAGTTCTACCAGTTCTGGTTCAACACTGACGACAGAGACGTTGAGAAACTCCTCAAACTCTATACGTTCATGCCGATAGACGAAATCACAGCGATAATGGCTGAACACAATAAAGCTCCCGAAAACAGAATTGCACAGAAGAGGCTTGCTTTTGAGGTTGCGCGTACTGTTCACGGCGAGGAGACCGCAAAGAGCGTAATCACTGCCAGCGAGATACTTTTCAACCCGAAAATCGACTTTGCCGGGGTAAGTGAGGAAACCTGCGAAATGCTCAAACAGGAAGTCCCGTATTCGAGGCTTAATGGCGTAAGTTTTCCTGCCGGAGTTGTCGGGGTAATGTCAGCATCAGGCGCGTGTGTGTCCAACGGTGAGGCAAAACGCGCTATACGTCAGGGCGGTGTGTCAGTGAACGGCGTAAAGGTTTCAGATGAAAAAGCAGAGATTGAACGCGATACCCTCATCTGCGGAAAATATATATTTGTACGTATAGGCCGAAAGAAATTCCAGATGGCCGAAATATCATAGTCATGCATACGTGTACATGGTATATTTCGCGGTCAGTCAGCGATGTTCTTGCGCAGGTAATTCACGATATGGCCAACGCTTTGCGCAGTCATTCTCGGAACATAGACATCGACGTTATAAACGCGAAGGATTACTGCTACAAGTCAGGCTTTGAACGTGTGAAGAATATTTTTGCAAGGCGTGAGATATGGCACTTGTTCGGGAAAGCTCCATTATGGTGGCGCATAGTACGTATGCATTCCCGCACAGTTCATACACTTTTGGAGAACAGCTATTGGGCAGGTTATCCCTCACGTTTCTTCACGGAAGGTGCAAAATCAGGCGAGGCGGTAATATTTCCGGTATTTGATCCGTTAAGCTCATACAGCGAGGAAGGAAGCAGGGCGGTATTTGTTCGAGATGGGCGCAAAGTTCCCGAAGGTGATTACGAGGTTTCGGACATATCGGAGAAATTGCTGCGGCCGGAAGCACTCAGCGGAATATACATCGCCAATGACACAGGTCCGCGTGAGGCAATGAGGGCAGGCATACTCACAATGCGGGGGGCAGCGATTGCGTCAGAGAAGTCGGGCTATCTTGACGAGATATTAGGGCCAGACGGATATTTCATGGTTCGAGATGATGAAGATTTGCCAAGAATAATACGTCAGGGATTAGGCGACAAGGGAAGGCATTTAGCGATGTCGGCGCGTCATTTCCTGAAATCGAGGCGTTCGCACGAGAGGTGTACGGACTCGATAATAGCGTTGTACAGGAAAGTAATATCGCAATGAGTAAAGCGGCAGTAAGGGCGATAAGATTATTTGAGGCTTTTTCCGACACAGGGATACGCGGCAGGATAACGCAAAAATTTCTGTCCGGCCTACTAAAGCTGGTACGTCCTAGAGCGAAAGTGATTGACGGCAATCTGAAACTGGGATACCCTGACAGCACGGAGAAATGGCGAAAGAAAATGCGTTCGCTGGTATATGAAAATCTCGCATGGACTGTAACGGAGCTTCTTGCGTTACAGAGAGACCCATCACAGGCATTCAAGTGGGTTAAGAGTGTCCGCAACATGGAACTTGCCGATGAACTTTTGTCGGACAGAAAGGGTGTAATATTCCTCTCTGGTCATTTTGGGAACTGGGAGCTTCTTGCTGGGTGGTACGCACAGTATTGCAGGCGTAAAGGGCACAGATTGCACATAGTTACGCAGGAAATGCATGACGCTGATGTTTCCGGCTACATCGAGGAAATCAGAAAGAACGCTGGAATTGAACTTATCCCTAAGGACGTGTCAGTGCAGAAGTACGCTCGTATGCTGAAATCAGGAATGCACCTTGCCTTGTTGAACGACATAGCTGGAAACGGGAAAATGATGGTTCCGTTCATGGGCCATGAGGCTACAAACATGTCCGGCCCTGCTGTAATGTCAATGCTTTCCGGTGTGCCGATAATTCCGGTATGTATTTACAGGAACGCGCCGTTTGAACACGAGATAGAGTTCTTTCCTCCTGTAGATATGCCGAGTGAAAGCATGAGCCATGAAGAGAGAGTAAGGCAGATAGTTTTAGGGTGCAATGAGGCGATTGAACGTTTCATCAGGAAGAAGCCGGAATTATGGTTCTGGCTTCACAAGAGATGGAGGCCATGAGGGGGGGAATAAAAAATGTTACTGAGCAAGGATTTCACGTTTGACGCAGCGCATAATCTTGTGCATTATCACGGGAAGTGCGAGAGGCTTCACGGGCATACGTACAAGTTGAGGGTTGTGCTTGAGGGCCAGCCAAATTCTGAAGGAATGATTATGGACTTCATCGAGCTTAAAGCCATAGTGAACGAACGGGCAGTATCACGTCTTGACCACGCATACATCAATGACATAATCCCTCAGCCCAGTGCGGAGAATATAGCCCTATGGGTATGGCGTGAGATTGAAGAATATGTCAGGCGGGAGAATTGCAGTCTTTACGAGGTTATTGCGTGGGAGACTGCTGACAGCTTCGTAACTGTAAGAAGGGAAGATGTGAATTGCCTGAAATAGCAAGGTTTTACGGTTTAATCATCAAGATGTACTTTATGCAGAATGAACATAATCCGCCGCATTTTCACGCGTTATACGGCGAATATATGGGTGAGTTTGACATAAATACTCTGGATATGCTCAGAGGAGATTTGCCGCCCCGTGCAGTCAGTATCGTTAAAGAATGGGCAGGGCTTCATCAGTCCGAGCTTATGGAGATGTGGAACTCACAGAATATCCGCAGGCTTCCTCCGCTGGATTAGTGTCATGTCATTTCACAGGCTGAAGAATGTTACTCCGCTTCCTGATTTCATGCTGAGGGCAGAGTTTCAGGACGGTACGACAAAGACTTACGATGTCAAGCCTATTATGTCAAAAATTCCCGTGTTCGATATGCTGAGATATGTTCACGGACTGTTTGAACAGGTCAGAGTTGACGCGGGGGGGTATGGCATTGTGTGGAATGAACTTATAGATCTTAGCTGTGATGAATTATACGAGAACGGAAGGGCGTATAACAATGAAGGACGTACAGAAGGAATTTGACCCCCGTAATATCCAGATTGACCGCGTAGGTGTAAGGAACGTAAGCTGTCCCATAATATCGCTCTACCATGACGGAGGAACTCAGGACACCATCGCAAATATATCCATGAGTGTAATGCTTCCCCGCGAATACAGAGGTACTCACATGAGCCGCTTTATTGAGACACTCGAAGAGTACAGGGGCAGGGTATCACCGCATAACCTCGAAGCATTCACCCGAAGGCTCTGCGAAAAACTCAACGCTCCTGAAGGCAGCATAGATATAGAATTCCCCTACTACTTCCGAAAAAAAGCTCCCGTATCAGGCATTGAGAGTTTCAGCAAGTGTGAGGCCTGCATTCAGACCGATTACATTGAAGGGAAACATTTCGACATGATTATCGGCGTATCCCTCAGCGTTCAGACATTATGCCCGTGTTCCAAAGAAATATCGAGTTACGGGGCGCATAACCAGAGAGCAGTCGTATCGGTTAAAGTTAGGTGCGTATCACTGGTATGGTTCGAGGAGTTAATCGCAATGATTGAGGCTTCAGCTTCATCACCTCTGTATACCCTTCTGAAGCGTGAGGACGAAAAATACATCACCGAACACGCTTACGAGAACCCGAGATTTGTTGAGGACGTAATCCGTGAGCTTGCAGTGAGGCTTGATGATGACGACCGTATAACATGGTACAGCATAAGTGTGGAAAGTCAGGAGAGCATACATGAACATAACGCATTTGCGGAACTTGAGCGAGATAAGATGACTTCATGAGCAGACGAAAACGCAGGGGTCTTCCGCAGAGATTACTATACTACTCGATAATAGTATTCATATTCTTAATGGCCTACAGGGTCTACAGAGTGTGGTTTGAAAACTACAGGCTTTCGCACCCCCAAGTCATAGAGGCAATAACAACAAGTTACAGCGAGGAACAGCCGCTTGAAGGGATATTGTTATGGGACGAACACCTCATATACGCGCCGCAGGACGGAATATTAACATACCCTTCGCCTCGTCCCAGAATGGTCTCAAAAGGAGAGATACTGGCAGCGATTGACGGTACAGCAGTCCGCGCACCATACCCTGCATACTTCTATCCTGGACTTGACGGACAGGAAGGTAACTGGGTATACCCTAAGTTGTGGCCGGATTTTGCTTCATTCCCAGAGTTTCAGGACGCAAGCCTCATTGAGAACGGTACAATAATGCACAGGGGAGATGCCATAGGTAAGCTGGTTCCTCAGCCGCAAGTTCTAAGGTGCATAGCATACCTTGATTACACGCCGTCTCTCGAACGAGTACTAGGGAACAAGGAAAATCCCTTCATAAGAATACGCACAGAGTATGAGGGCAAAGAACGTAAAGCAGAAGTTGTAGCGGTTAAATCATCGGTGCAAAAGTTGAAAGTTTATTTGAGGCTGCCGTTTTTCCCGCCGGGATTGCTGCGTTCAAGGTCATTCACTGCAAGCGTTGTTACGGATATACAGAAGGGAATAATGGTTCCTGACACTGCGGTAATAACAAAGGACGGGAAAAATCAGGTATTCATTCTTCAGGGCAACAGCCCTGTATCGCAAGATGTAGAGGGTTTTCCGGCAGACGAGCGAAACTTCTTCATCGAAAAGGGAGTAAGGCATGGCGACAAACTAATACTTGACGCGGGCATGATAAAGGACGCTACCGAAAGGATATGGTGAAAATGGACGCTGAACAGATACGTGAACGCATAGAGAACGCAAGGATTAAGGCAGGTAGGACGGATAAGGTATATTTTGCGGCGGTCAGCAAGACCAGGACGGTCAGCGAGATGAAGGAGGCTGAAGCGATAGACTGGGTTGACTTTTTCGGCGAAAACAGGGTTCAGGAAGCAGAGGCGAAACGGAAGTCATATGGTTCATCACGGATAGCGTGGAGGCTGATCGGCCATCTTCAGGCGAACAAGGCAAGGAAAGCGGCAGAAATCTTCGACACAATAGACAGCGTTGACAGCATAGACCTTGCACAGAGGCTTGACAGGATAGCTGGTGAGTTTGGGAAAATTATCCCCGTATTAATCGAGGTCAATACTTCAGGCGAGGCAAGCAAGTCCGGCATTGAACCAGAGAAATTCACGGAGCTTCTTGACGCTGTAACACTGTGCGGAAATCTAAGGCTTGATGGGCTGATGACAGTTGGGCCTCTGACAGATGAAGAACGGGAGATAAGGCGTTCTTTTGCAAACTTGAGGGGGCTTTCCGAGAATGCCAGAGAGAGAACGGGGTTAGCACTGCCGGTTCTGTCTATGGGTATGAGCGGTGATTTTGAGATAGCGATAGAGGAGGGCAGTACGCTTGTTCGTATAGGAACATTGTTATTCGGCCCAAGAGTTTATGTGTAATGTATAATTTTCGTGGTATATTTATCGTAATCAGAAATACATAATTTACGGGAGGCGTTTAACCTTGAACATCATGAAATTCTTTGGCTTCGAGACAGACGAGGACGACTACGACGACAACGACGACTACACAGACGATAAGCGCAGAAAATCATCATCATCACGCAGGGAAAGCTCATCACGTTCAGGATCTTCCGGCAGCTCCAGCTCATCAGGAAAGTTAATCCTCTTCAACGGTGTTGCGTCAGACAATGACAAACGCAGATTACGTGAAGCCTTCAACAACGGTGCAATGATATTAATCGACCTTCATGAACTTAACCAGCGCGAATTTGACGAGGACGGAAAAGACTTCATAACGTTCATGGGAGGGGTAGCATTTGCCCGCAATGGTGAGCTGAAATTCATAGAGCCAGCACAGTATCTTGTTACGCCGCGAGCAGACATGTTTGAAGTATGGCCGGAGGAGGACACACACGAATGAGCGATTTACTCACAGCAAAAGATGTAGAAGTCAAAGTGTTCAAGAAGGTGCGTTTCGGCGGGTATTCTGTTCCTGAAGTCGAGGATTTTCTGAACCAGATAGCAGATGACCTTGAAGCATATGCTACTCAGCTTGACGAGAAGGAAGCGAGGATACAGGAGCTTGAAGCCTTTGTGAAGAAGCAGGAGGCCATGACAGACGCGATAAAGGACGCGTTAATCCAGGCACGGAAAGCCGCTAAGGACATGGAGGATCAGGCTAAGGCTCAGACCGAGAAGATTATCGCAGAAGCTCAGGAGGAAGCGCAGAGGCATATTGCAGAGGCAGACGGGAAGGTTCAGGAACGTCTTGACGAAGCGGAAAGGCAGATACATGAACGCCTTGTAGAAGCTGACAGGAAGGCCGGAGACATAATGGCCAGAGCCAGAGTATCGGCAGACGAGATAGTACAGACATCGCAGGACAGGCGCACTAAAGCCGAGCAGTCATTGAGCAACATCGAGCATGAACTGGAATCCCGCAGGCGCGAGGCAGAGGACAAGGCAGAGGAAATCATCTCCACAGCCCGCACAGAAGCCAGAAAACTTGTAGCTGACGCAGAACATGAAGCCTCAGAATACAGTGAACAGATACGCTTCCTAAGCCTCCAGAAACAACAGTTCCTAAAGGATACGGTATCGTTGCTGCTTGACTTCGGGAAGATTATAGACCGCGCTCAGGAAGACACTGAAGCAGAGATGCAGGACATTCCAGCAAGGACTGATACTGCTGAACATGAACACCCTGCAAACTTCATGAATGACAGCGTGGAAGAAGGTTAATTCGCGGTTAAGTTCCCCTGTAAGCATTATTGACGGTGTAGGGCCAAAGAAATCTGAAGCATTGGGGAGGCTGGGTATCTTCACGATTGAGGATTTACTGTACTTTATGCCGAGACGTTACGAGGACAGGAGGTTCCCCAAGTGTCTGCGGGATATTCAGCCAGGAAATACTGAGTGTGCAATAGCGTTTGTGTCGGAGATTGCAGAGCGTAACGGCAGAACTGAGGCAATAATCACCGATGATACAGGGAGCGCAAGGGTTGTATGGTTCACTGACAAGATAGCCGGTTTCGTCCGTGAAGGAATGAGGCTGGCTCTCTATGGTCAGGTCAGTAACTATTATATTGAGCCTCAATTTACGCACCCTGAGTTTGAGATATTGCGCAGTCTCGTTCAGAAGCCCTCGATAATAGGCAGCATAATACCCGTATACCCTGCAAATTCGGACATAACGCAGAAGTCCCTGAAGAAATTTATTGATGCCGCACTGGCCTATCACTCTAACGAATGCCTGGAGGATTTTCTGCCGCAGAGAATATTACAGCATTACGGAATGATGAGCCTCAAGGACGCAGTAATTCAGGTTCACAATCCCACTGATGAAAAGACGTTTATACGGGCGCGCAACAGGCTTTCATTCGATGAACTTTTCCTTCTGCAATCCGGAATAATAATGCGGAGAACAGAATACTCACGAAAATATCACGCACATAACATAAAGCCCGGAGAAATATTCGCCAGTTTCACCGACAATTTACCCTTCACAATGACAGACGCACAGAGAATAGCAGTGTATGAGATACTCGAAGATATGGCCGGAAACTTCCCAATGAACAGGCTGTTACAGGGTGATGTAGGTTCGGGGAAAACACTCGCTGCGGTATGCGCGATGATTGCGGCATGTGATACGGGCTGTCAGTCTGCATTCATGGCACCGACAGAGATACTTGCACAACAGCACTATAATACCCTCATTAAGTACCTTGAACCATTGGGTGTAAATACAGCACTCCTCACAGGAAGCCTCAAAGCCTCAGAACGCCGCGAAATTTTATCTGGTCTTAAGGACGGAAGCATACATATAGCTGTAGGTACGCACGCGTTATTCTCGGAACAGGTAGAGTTTCATGACCTTGCACTTGTCATTGTGGACGAACAGCATAGATTTGGCGTTTTACAGCGCAGCGAACTCACCTCGAAGGGACAGTCGCCTCATGTTCTGGCCATGACGGCAACTCCAATTCCGCGCACACTCGTTATGTCAGTGTATGGAGACCTCGAAGTCTCAACACTAAACGAGCTTCCGCCAGGACGAAAACCAATACGAACAATATCACTGAAGCCGAATGAACACAGGAAGGTCTACGAAATGATACGTGAGCATGTGCAGGCAGGCAGGCAGGTTTACTGGGTATGTCCGTTGATTGACGAGGGAGAACGCGGGCTTAATAACGTAACTTCAGCGTATGAGCATTTGCGGGAGATTATGCCGGAGATGGGAATTGCTATGCTTCATGGAAGGCTTGACGCTTGGGAGAAGACGAGGGTCATGCAGGCATTTTCCAGAGGCGATGTAAATATACTCGTTGCAACTGTCGTTATCGAGGTTGGTGTTGACGTTCCAAACGCAAGCATAATCGTAATTCAGGACGCTGGACAGTTCGGCCTGTCGCAACTTCACCAGTTAAGAGGGCGTGTAGGCCGCGGAGATGCTGAGAGTGTCTGCGTACTTCTGGAGAATGCGGACATTACCCCCGAAGGAAGGGAGAGGCTGTCGGCAATGGTGAATATCTCTGACGGTTTTGAGCTTGCGGAACGGGACTTGATACAGCGCGGGCCCGGCGAAATATGCGGAACCCATCAGCATGGCGTTACGGATTTCCGTGTCTCTAACCTTGTCAGGGACGAAAAGATACTGACGCTTGCACGTGATGAGGCGCATGTACTTCTTGCGGAAGACCCAGCTCTTGATGGCGAACCTGCGTTGAAGCACGAGATATTCCGCAGGCTGGGCAAAGTATTGGAGATTGCGGCGACATCATGAAGTCTTGGGAGGAACTGGTAAACCCGAACGATGAGGCAAGGGAGAAGTTTTTTGCGTTCCTGATGAAGAGGCCGTGCACGCATAAGCAGGCAGAGGAGTATTTATCGCGAATGAAGCTGCCGTTTTCGCTGATGAATGAAGCGGAAGATACGGGGCTTATAGATGACTTGGGGTATTCAAGGCTATTTGTTGACGGCCATCTGAAGTGGGGGAATGCAAGGATCGCACATGAACTAGGCGTGAGAGGTGTATCACGTTCGGATATCAATGAGGCTCTTGATGACGCAGAAGATGAGGCTGAACGCGCAAGAGAGATCGCGGAAGAATTGAGGGCTTCAGGGCTTGAGGAAAGGAAGATTGCTGCCCGGCTCATGGCCAGAGGGTTCACGAACAGGGCAGTACGGGAAGCTTTACTCGAATAGTCCGCTGATTATGTCCTTTACGTGTTCAATCTTGTTTGCCTTCACAACGTTGCTTCCACAGAAGAATAATCCTGTCTCCCAGTTCCCGACCTGAGCGTCAACAAGTGCGGCGGCAATGCAGAATGTTTCCTTCGTTTTCCTGTAGCGGCAATGTGTCAGGCAGTTTGCGAAACATGGCTTGCTTTCGACTTCACCCTCAAGGTATTTTGCTACAAAGGGGTTCTTTATCGCCCTTCCAGGCAGACCAGCAGGACTGTGTATCAAAACAACGTCCTCTTCCTTCGCGTCAATATATGCTTGCTTGAACCTGTCCGAAGCGTCCCCTTCGAACGTACAGGCAAATCTCGTCCCCATCTGAACACCTGAAGCCCCAAGCGCAAATACTCTCTCAATGTCTGACCTGTCCCAAATTCCTCCGGCGGCAATAACGGGTATATCGCTTTTCATCTCGTCATGAACATACCTTACGACATCAGGCAGAGCGTTTTCCAGCCTCAATGCAGGATCGTAGACCTGTTCTATCGTCATTGCTCCGAGATGTCCTCCTGCTGTTGCCGGTTCCTCAACAACGAATGCGTCAGGCTGGCGGTGATATTTCTTCTCCCAATGACGTGTTATGAGGCTTGCTGCTTTTGCCGACGACACTATCGGGACTAATGCGACATCAGGAAAATCCTTCGTGTAGTCGGGAAGCCTTAAAGGCAGTCCAGCTCCTGAAATGATGATGTGCGCCCCTCCTTCCGCTGATGAGCGTACCTGCCTGTCGTAATCGGTGAGGGCTACCATGCAGTTCACGGCGATTATTCCTTCAGATCCGGCTATTGATTTTGCTTTTGCTATGGCTTCCTTGATTACTACCTCGTTTGCGTCAAAGTAATTATGTTTGTCTATCTGGAACAGCGGCGAGTTATGCGCAATCCCTACACTGGCTATTGTCCCTATTGCTCCGTATTTTGCTACATTACCGGCTAAATTCGGCCCGGATATATCCACCCCCATTCCCCCCTGAATGAGAGGAAATCGCGGCTTGTATTTACCTATCTTTAATGAAGGCATGTTTTCATACACTTCTAAGATACTCCTTTCCTTAGCAGTAAACGTTTTTGGTGAAGTATATCATGTGAAACCTGAAATACTCTAAGTTATTGAGCCTGTTTATACTCTCGGCAAGGTTATTGTGAAACATGTACCCTCACCCTTCACGCTCTCAGCCGAAATCTTCCCGCCATGTGCCTCAACTGCCGCCTTCACAATCGCAAGCCCTACTCCGCTTCCGCCTGTAACCCTCGCACGTGATTCGTCCGCACGCCAGAAACGCTCGAATATATTGGGCAGATCCTCCGGCGATATACCAATGCCAGTATCGCTGACCTTAATCACAACATCTTTCCCGCGCTCATACAGCTTCACCTTGACGCTTCCTCCCTTGTCCGTGTAACGCAACGCATTGGACAGAAGGTTATCGGTTGCGTGCCTGAATTTGTCCCGATCAATCTCGCAGGTTACATCGTCAAGTTCACACGTAAGGGTTATTCCTTCCTTTGCGAACATTGGCATGAAACTTTCCGTTACCGCTCCAAGAAAACGCTTCATGTCTGTGGGTTCAGCATGTATTGCAAGGTTCTCACCCTCAATACGCGATAACGCCTCGACGTTTCCGATAAGGTCTCCAAGCCTCTTCATGCCGTCAACACATAGCGACAACCTCTCAGGGGTAGGTTCAAGTATTCCGTCAGCAATGGCCTCTATCTGTGTCCGCGTTACGGTAAGCGGGGTTCGCAGCTCATGTGCAACGTCAACCATCAATCTTCGCCTCAGCTTCTCCTGCCCCGCAAGTGATCTCCCCAAATCCTCAACTCCACGCGTGAGCGCGTCAAGTTCACGTATCCCAACAGGCCTGCTTTCCTCGTAAATGTCATAATCCCCATGTGCAATACTCTTTGTTCGTTCTATGGCTTTTATGACGGGTCTGCTTAACTTACCGGCAATGATGTAACCCAATCCGCAGGCACAAAGTATCATGATTGACGCACCAGAAAGCGTATACCGCATGAGGTAGGACAGAAACAAACTCTCAAACTTTCCAGGAGGCAGTCTCCTTTCAACTTCAAGGCGGCCAACGTTCCCAGAAAGTTCAAGCGTTATGTATTCCTTCTCTGCGTTGTCTTCTGGCGGCAGAGGGTAAGGACTGTTCATGCGTGCGTTGTGTATGGCACGAGGCGTAGGGGAACGGTGTGTGAAAACTTCCCTGCTGTCTGCGTCATAGAGAGTGATGGACATTCCAGCCCATTGCGGTGCAGGGTGAAGAATATCCATTACTCTCCTGCGCTTCCAGATACCTCCTTCCTCCCTGTATAGAGAGGCCAGAGATTCGCCCAAGTTCTCCAGGTCTTCCTGCCGTCTATGTGCCTGATATCTCTTGAAAGCCTCAACGCTGAAATTAACGCCCAACGCAGGTACAACAATTCCGGACAATACGGCGAGCATGACATAGAGCATGAGGAAATGAAAACGCAGAGACCTACTTCTCATCGTCAAACCTGTAGCCGAAACCGTATATAGTCTTTATCCACCCGTTTTCATGGCCAGGTTCAGCCAGTTTCTTGCGCAAATTCTTGATGTAAGTGTCGATAGTCCTGTCGAAACCTTCATAATCATCGCCCAATGCAGAACGTATAATCTCCTCCCTTGACCATGTACGGATTGGCCTCGAAACCAACGTCGAGAATATCAGGAACTCGCTCTTTGTTACGGGTATGGGTTTCCCGTCCTTGCGAATTTCCACGCGTTCGGGGTCAATCTCGATCCTTCCTCCGGCGCATGATCCTGCCGCGATACTGTCCCTTGTGATGGCCGGCCTGAGATGTGCGCGTATTCTGGCCATGAGTACACGCGGGCTGAATGGTTTTGCGACGTAATCATTCGCCCCTGTATCGAGACCATATACAACGTCAGCTTCTCCCGTTTTTGCTGTGAGCATGATGATTGGTACGCTGGATTTCTCGCGTATTCTTCGGCACACTTCCTCGCCGGATAATTTGGGGAGCATTAAGTCCAGAATGACGAGGGAGATGTCTTCGCGTTCAAAGATTTCGAGTGCTGTCATTCCATCGGAGGCAGTAACGGTATCATAACCGTCCCGCTTTGCATATGCGCTTACAACTTCAGCGATTGGAGCTTCGTCTTCAACGATTAATATCTTCATGGGGCAAATATTCCTCCTTCACAAAAATTATAGATTGGTTTCATACCCCGTTCACAATCAAAGACTATTCTATCAGCGTTGAAACAAGGAGGTGCAATCAAAAATGAAGCGAACAAAATTTGCAACAGCTCTCATGATAATAACAGCAGGAAGCATATTATATTCAGAATTACCGGCAAGAGCAGGAGGGATAGAGCTAGACAGGGTAGATATAACGTTCAAGCGAAACCACGATGATGCATACGGGAATGATTATGGTGATGAAGGGTACGACAGGGATTACCGCAGAGACATGCCGCCTCTTCCACATCACGACAGCAGACCAAGAGGGCCAGGACATGGTTTTCACGACAGGCCGGGAGGACACATGCCCGCACCGCCTCACAGAGAACCGGGAAGAAATACACCGCCTCCCCAGCCTCACAGGGGAAAATAAAGCAATAACAGGAAGGAGAAAACACGTAACATGAAGAAAGCATTAACAGCAGGTTTAGTATTAGCGGGAGTAATGGCAGTATCAGGTTCAGCATTTGCAGGAGTAAACGTGAACGTGAATATTGACGTTCCAGGAGCGAAGATAGTTGCAAGCAAGCAGACGCAGAAGCAAAGACCTCCTGAGCCGCCAGAAGGTTTCCAGAAGGGCCAGCGTCCCCCGATGATGAGCCGGGACATAGGCAACGGACAGAACAGACCGCCAATGCCGCCACGTTCAGGGGACAAGAGACCGCCGGAATTTGACGGAAAGAAACCGCAGAAACGCAGTAAAAGCAATTAATATATTACAACAGGAGTGATAATCATGAAGAAAGTATTAGCAGCAGTATGTGTAGTTTGTGTAATGTGCATTGCAGGAGCAGCAATTGCTCAGCCCGATGTGAAACGTGAACACAGGAACCAGCAGACAGCAAATCACCCTGAGGTTTCGCGCAACGCCCCAGAAATGCCCGGAAGAGGCCCGCGATGGCTGCCATCATCATGGGACAGATGTGGAGATTCCAGGCCGGGTTTTGACGGAAGACACATGCCCTGCGGATTTGATGGACGCGGTGAGCATAGAGGCCCAAAGTTCACGCCCGACATGCCAAAAGAGATACGCGAGAAGGCAGTTGACCTTGCGAAACTGCGTGTTGACCTTGAGGAGGCTCTCACCAGCAGACCGATGAACAAGGCTAAGGCACTGGAAGTTTACGCGAAAATGCAGAAGCTCGAACAGGATATAGACACGTGGAGGTTTGAGCAGAAACTTGAGAGTATTGAGGCCATGCAGAGACAACGCGAACTTAACCGCAAAGTTCCCCCTGCAAAAGCACCTGAAGTTCCCCAGACGGAAGCGGAGCAGTCAGAGTAACACATCAGCATAACCATAATCAATGCCCCCAGTCGAGAGTGGCTGGGGGATTTATTGTGCCTATATCCTCGATATTGTGAAAGCCTTTATGCAAGCGTTGCTGCCAATTTTCACCCCATCAGTCCAGCTCTTTCCGTCCTGCGAGAAATAGCTTTCCCCCTTGTGAACCACAGCATTCTCCGAATAATTTTTGTGCTTCTTCTCGGAAGGCATATTCCCTCCCGACAGCTTCAGTACAACCGAGAAATATTCCCCCTCATTCATCGCAACTTGTTCCGGAAGATTTACAGTGTGATAGCCCGCATATTCCTGCTTACCTTTGACGCTGGCAATGAGTTTTCCCTTTACGGGGCTTGAAGGTGTTTTCGTTCCGTGAGAATAAACATAGACTTCATAGGCTGAGTTGTTCGACACCGTGTAGAATGCTGCTTCCTTCAGGTTCTCCCTTTTGCCCGAAATCTTGAAGGTGTTTGCACCCCATGAGTATTTCGCGCTTGAGCAGAACCCCAAGTCATCGTAGCCGTAATGCTTCAGCCTGTTATTATTGCGTTCAACAATGAAAGCAGTCCCTCCCGTTGTGTACTGGTCATATGGTATCCAGAAATATCCGCCGTTAGTCCCGCGCAATGTACCCCATGAATTTTTGACCAGCCACGCTCCGTTATGCTCAGGTTTGGGATTGAAGTTGTCCCGCGAGAAGTTATCGTCCCAGCCCGCAATCAGAACAAGATGGTTTATCGCCTTACCGTGAGAGTTGTTGTAATACGTGTAATATTTCCCCTTAGTGTGGTAACTGGAAAGGTCGCTGTACATGCTGACGACTATAGCTCCGTTAGTCATTATGAGCTTCTTCCTGTTCGCCTTGTCGAGGACGTTGTTGCCGGACAGAAAATACGCCTCCCGTAATCTCATGCTTCTTTTGTAGGTTTCAGGTGATTTCTTCGAGAGCGCATTTTTCTGTGAGGCCGTCAATGTCGTTGAATACGGAAGGTTCTTTTCATCAGTTGGCCCTGAAAGCCTGGACATTAACGCTACGGGCATGAAAGCGTTTCCCTCAAGGCTGAGTGTCCCTGAACTTTTGCGTGATGAGAAGTTGCGGGACTTCACTGGGTCTCTGTAGCAGTAGAATGCTGTATGCATGTCGGAGAGATCCGGGTTTTTGCCTGGATACTTCGTCAGGTAATTGCTCTCCATCGCACCCATTGCAGCAAATGCCCAGCATGGGCCGGGTATTCCCTGATTTTTGACGCTGGTAATCCTTCCATGTTCACGAAGGTCGTAACGTGCAGGAGGAGAATATCCAGCATTAACTGACACAATCAGAAATGTTATGAGCATAAAAAATTTTTTCATTTTCACTTATAATCAGCTCCATATCATTACAGAATGATAATATTTTACCGTGAAAGAAGGTTTATCTACTTTGGCATATAACTTCTATGGCTGGCACAACTCTAATAACATTCACGCCGTCAATGACGAATACAAGGGCATAATTACCCCGTGCAGCCTCTATGATGCCCTGCTTCACGTATGGTGTGAATACTCCTGCACTCCAAGATTGCGGCACGAATGGACATTCGACAATCCAACATTAGGACAGTGCGCTGTAACATCATTCCTTGCACAGGACATTTTCGGCGGCAAAGTTTACGGCATACTGATAGAAGGCGGAAATTATCACTGCTATAACGTTGTGGACGGTTACGCTTTTGACCTTACGAGCGAGCAGTTCGGCAATGAAGAACTTGATTACTCCGGCAACCCTGAGCAGTCAAGAGAAATACACTTCATGCGTACAGAGAAAAAGGAACGTTACGATTACCTGAAAGCTGAATTGAAGCGATACTGTGTACAACGTCAGTAATCTTTCGGCAGGCTACGGGAAAAATATTGTCCTGAAAGATATATCACTCGAAATACAGAGAGGCTTCACGTCATTAATCGGCCCAAATGGTTCGGGGAAATCTACGTTGTTGCGTGTTCTTGCGGGTCTGAAAGGTTATTCGGGAAGCGTAAGGCTTTTCGGCCATGAGGTCAGGGACATTCCGCGCAGAAAATTCGCACGAATGGTCAGCACTGTGATGAGCGATAAGGGTTTCAGTCCGTCTTACCCCTTCACCGTAAAGGAGATTATAGCAATGGGAAGGCTGCCTTACAGGGGAGTGTTCAGCGGTCTCACACGTAATGACGAGAACATCATCGAACATTCAGCGGAAATTCTTGGAATATCGCATTTGATGGGACGGGATATCATAACGTTGTCGGACGGTGAGAGGCAGATAGTGTTTATTGCATGTGCGATGGCTCAGGATACGGGGATAATTCTTCTTGACGAGCCGACAAGTTCTCTTGATCCAGACAGAGCCGCAAGAGTATTCTCCCTGCTAAGGTCTCTTGCTGACGGTGGGAAAACTGTAATTGCCGCAGTACATGACATTAACGCCTCACTGCCATATTCGGACTGCTATATTGCGTTGCATAAAGGAATGTTAATATCTCATGGCCTGAAAGTTAATGCTGATGTTCTCATGGAATTATACGGAACAAAATTTGCTTCATACCATAATGATGAAAGGAATGATGAAATGTGGCGCGCACTGCCAGAATAATATTGCTTGTTGTTATGATGATTAGCCCTGCATGGGGTGATGATGTACTTAGAGTGATTTCGCTTTATCCCGGACATTCGGACAACATATACGCTATGGGCGGCGGGAATATGCTTGTTGCTCTGTCGGATAATGATGATGCTGACTTAATGCCTGAACTTCCGCGAATATCCCTGCGTTCCGGAGCTGAGAAGGTGCTTTCGTTGCGTCCTGATGTTGTGATTACCAGAAGTTTTGCAGAACGTATCAATCCTGGAATGTATGACGTTCTGAGACGTGCAGGAGTAAGAGTGTTGAGCATAGATCCTCCTTCATGGGACGATTTCCCAGATTACCTGAGAGCATTAGCCTTAGAGTTAGGTCTTGACCCTGAAGCGGCGATATCCCGTCTTAACGCGATACATGAGGACATATCCCGCCGTGCAAAAAACTCACATCACCCGCGTGTTTTCCTAGAGGCAACATTCCGCGAAATTCACACATGTTCTCCAGGTTCATGGGCTGCAAGGTTAATAGCTCTTGCCGGCGGAGTGAACATTGCAAGCGAGGCCGTACCCATTCGTACCGGAAGCGCAATAGCCTCATGGGGTGTTGAACGCGTCTTGAAGAATGCGGAGAGTATTGACGTTTACATTATCCAGAGCGGTGCGATGAACAGTGCTGGAGTTAGAGGTTTCAATACACGTGAATGGGCAGGTGCGCTTGATAACGCAAGAGTGTACGAGATACCTGAAAGAGACATAAGCCGTCCATCACTTCTCGGGCTTGAACGCGGGGGTAATATATTGCTCCGTATATTTCAGGGGGAGGAACGATAGTATGCCTGGAAAATTACAGCCTGACATATTGCGCTGTACAGTGCTGGGTTTCACTGGGAAGTTGCGTGAAGATTTGCTTGTTGGCGGTGGAATAGGTGAAGATGCCGCAGTAATACGCGTACCTAATGGAGGATTTCTTGTTGCTGCGTCAGATCCTGTAACAGGTGCTGGGAAAAATGCAGGAAGCCTTCTCGTTCACATAAACGCGAATGATATTGCCTGCAAGGGCGGTGATCCTTCATGGCTCATAGTAACGCTGATAGTTCCTGACAGAATGGGAGCAGAGTACATACATGACATAATGCAGGAAATTCACGAGACATGCTGCGAGATGGGGATAGCGATAGCCGGAGGACATACGGAGCTTACTGACCGTTACGAACAGCCTGTGATTTCCGGGACAATGCTGGGGATTACGAGGCATGAACTCAGTGCGGGGAAGATTAAGGAGGGTGATGTTATCCTTGTTACGGGACATGCGGGGCTTGAAGGTATGAGCATAATAGCGAACGACAGGCCGGACATTTTCGCCGGAATATTCACGAATGAGGAGCTGGAGATTATACGTTCATGGGGCAGGGATTTGTCTGTAGTGAAACCTGCGAGGATACTCCGTGATTTTGCGCGGTACATGCATGATCCTACGGAGGGGGGAATTAACGGTGCGTTGTACGAAATGCAGGAAGGAAGCAACTTATCCCTTGAGCTGATGCGTGAGAATATACCCATATCACCCTTAACGTTGAGGGCTGCGGAGAAATTATGCTTTGACCCTTACAGCCTCATATCTTCAGGAATGCTTATAGCCGTAATTCCTGCTGATGAAGTATCACATGTCCAGTCCATTCTGAAGGAAGAAGGTATTGTGTCTGGTATTGCGGGGAAATTCGTGAAGGGTGAGAGATTGATACTAGATACACACGAGGAGCTATGGGATATATTAGGACGTTGATATCTAAAGGGTTTTTGGGACATTTTTGTAGTTGAAAAATTACCCTTGCATTGTTCAGATAAAATTCAAGATAATTGAAGTGTACCATAACGCTATAAGATTATGAGCAACCAGCTATAATATATAAAATTGACACAGCAATAAATCATGAAGGGAACGTGCAAAAGTTTTATGGCAAGAATATTCGACAAGACATGGCAGAGGACTAAACTCTGCGGAACATTCACAGAGGAAGACGCAGGGCATGAAGTCCGTGCGAACGGCTGGGTTCGAGCCAGAAGGGATTTGGGCGGAATAATCTTCATCGAGGTATGGGACTGGACAGGGCCTATTCAGGTTGTCTTCAACCCCGAAGCAGGAGAAATACACAACCTTGCGGGCAGTCTCAGGAATGAATACTGCATAGCCGTGAAAGGCAGAATGCGCATTCGTCCAGAAGGTACAGAGAACCCTGAACTCAAAACGGGGAATATTGAGATAGTGGCGAGTGATTTCCTCATTATGAGCCGTGCAAAACCCCTTCCTTTCGAGATTGGAGACGCAACAGAGAATGTTGACGAGAATATACGCCTGAAGTACAGATACCTTGACATGCGCCGCGAGAAAATGCAATACAACATGAGAACACGCGCGAAAATTAACGCCTATACCCGCAGCTATCTTGGGGAACGTGATTTTGTAGAGCTTGAAACACCCATGCTTACAAAGGCAACTCCTGAAGGTGCGCGCGATTATCTTGTGCCTTCACGTGTAAATCAGGGCTGCTTCTATGCATTGCCGCAGTCTCCTCAGCTGTTCAAGCAGATACTGATGATTTCCGGGTTCGACAAGTATTACCAGATTGCGAGATGTTTCAGGGACGAGGATTTACGGGCGGACAGACAGCCTGAGTTCACACAGGTGGATATAGAGATGAGTTACATTGTGGAAGATGACATCATGGAACTCATCGAGGGCTACATGAAGGGATTATTCAAGCTTATACGCGGAGTAGACATACCAACGCCGTTTATGAGAATGCCATACTGGGAAGCAATGGACAAATACGGCAGCGACAAGCCGGATTTGCGTGTGAAACTTGAACTTTGCGACCTTGCCGACGCTTTCAGGGATTCAGGTTTCGAGCCTTTCAGGAAGATACTTGAGAACGGAGGAGTAGTTCGCGGTTTAAGGCTTCCCGGAGGAGCGTCAATGTCCCGTAAAGAAATAATGGATATCGAAGCACGCGCCATAAAGCTGGGAACGTCAGGGCTTGCCAACTTCCTGTATAAAGACGGAGGATTGAAAGGGCCGCTTTTGAAGTTCCTGAAGCCTGAAGAAGTCGATAAAGTCAGGGAACTTGGAGCAATGCAGCCTGATGACGCATTGTTCATTGTTGCACATAATTCACGTGCAAAAGCCTGCGAAATTTTGGGGACGTTACGTCTTGAACTGGGCAAGAAACGTGCTGACATTTTCGATGATGAGCCAGATAACTGGAAGTTCCTGTGGGTAACGAAATTCCCGCTGTTCGAGTGGAGTACTGAAGAGAAACGCTGGGTTGCAATGCACCACCCATTTACATCTCCTGCGCTGGACAATGATACTCCGTTCGATGAAGACCCTGAACACGCATTAGCACGTGCGTATGACTGCGTGCTGAACGGAAACGAGGTTGGCGGCGGCTCAATCAGGATACATGATCCTGAAGTACAAGCGAGACTGTTCAAGAGTTTGGGGATTACGCCGGAAGACGCTAAGAGGCGTTTTGGGTTCTTCCTTGACGCGCTGTCGTATGGTACGCCTCCTCATGGCGGACTTGCGCTGGGAGTTGACAGGCTGGTGATGCTTCTTTGCGGCGGCAACTCGATACGCGATGTTATGGCGTTCCCGAAGACGCAGAAAGCACAATGCTTAATGTCTGGTGCTCCTGATGTTGTGGAACAGGAAAGGCTTGATGAACTGGCTATACAGGTAGTGAAGGACGAGTAATATGTTTTTCCCCTCTGTCGAAGTGAGGCAGAGGGATTTTCTTTATGTCTTTATGTTATAATAATTAAAAATTACGCAATAAGGAGGTTGACAAAGCGAAAATGTGTGCGTAGTATAATTCATAGTAGTTTAGTTTGTCTTGTTTAGTCTTGTCCTGGAGGAAGAACGAGATGAAGATAGTTTCGTTTATCCCTATAAAACTCAATAACCAAAGATTACCCGGCAAGAATTTACTCCAGTTGAATGGCATACCTCTTTGCGGTTATATTTTTGATACGGTCTGCAATGTCCCTGAAATGAGACTGTACAATGAACTGTGTAAGATATACTCACCACAGTTGAAAAGCTGTAAAAATGGCACTGTCAAGATCTGTGGATTTTTTAAGTGTATCTGCTGTAGTTTTTGCCAAAAATGTTCAATAGGATTAAGTTC
>CALAUZ010000415.1 GCA_937892105.1 uncultured Fretibacterium sp.
TTACTTCTGACTTGGCTTCCGCTATATTTACTGCTTTCAAAATGTGCTGACTATAAGAATAAAGATACAATAAAAAATATGCTTAATAAGCTAAAACTCGATAAAGATCAGATTGCAAAACTGAACAAATACCGTGAAAAAGGCAATCTCTTAACAATCTAGCAATGCAAAACAAATAGTAACAGCTTGTAATATCTTAGAGGTTTGATTGTTTAAGCAAAGAATAGACCTATTCGATGGAACGCCGTGTGAGTATGAAAGTCTCATGCACGATGTGAAGTGGGGGAAAATCCAGAGATAGTATCAGAGGATTACCTATGACCAGAAATGGATGGTTTACTGTCTTGAACGCTTCTTAAATCTCACAAAGTAAAGTACACAATAAATCCCCCGCCAAAGGCCAAAGTCTCAGACGGGGGAATAATTTTGTGTTTACGCCGACAGCGATAGCAGGTTCCTGTAAATCGGATAAGGCCAAATATCCGCCGCAATAGTCAGCTCTGCCATATCACATTTAGCCCGTATCTCGTCCATCAACGGAATAATCGTTCCCGTCAGGAAATCCGAACGTTCCCGCGCATTCATATCCGAAAGCCTGCCTTTAAGCTCATAGAGTGAGTTCGCGTCATGTATCAGCGCATTCTTAGCACGCCCCAATCCGCCAACATAATCCCTCCACGGGGTCATATCGCCGAAATCAACGTCCTCAAAATACAGCATGGAGTTGCGCTCAAGTGTAAGCTGCTTCGATATTGCAGGCAGAACTCCCTCCCAAAGCATGTCATACAGAACTGCTGCCTCAACCTCAAGCCCAGTCGCAAAACTCTCCATTCTTACAGACCTAAGGTTCTCCAGCTCATGAGCGCGGTAAACACCCAAATGTTCAAGCATTTCCCTGTTCTCAGGCTTCAGGACAAGATCTATCCTGTCAGGCATAGTCTCTGCCTCAACAAGTCCCCTGCGTTTTGCCTCCTCGTGCCATTCAGACGAGTACGCATCACCCTCAAAAAGAACGTTCCCGCCCATTCTGAATGCCTCACGGGCTGCCTCAAGTGCCGCGTCAATGGGATCTTTGCCCTCTGAGACTTTAGCCTCAACCATTCCCGTAACCTGCTCAAGCCCCCATGCCCACAAACTCGCGAACATCGTTACAGGGAGCGCGATACTCTGCGATGAACCCGGCGCACGGAACTCGAACTTGTCGCCAGTAAACGCAACAGGTGATGTTCTGTTTCTGTCGCTGTCGAAAGGTATTATGTCGGGAAGTTTCGCCAGTCCCAAATCCATTATTCCCTTTTCCGGCAGAGATACATCGGAATTATCGAGCCTTCGGATTAAGTCGGTGAGTGCAGAACCAAGATAAACGCTTATGATTGACGGAGGAGCTTCATGACCGCCGAGCCTGAAGAGGTTTCCTGGTGTTGCAATCGAGAACTGCAAGAGGCTGTGGAACTTCGACACCCCAAGCACTACCGCCGACAAAAATGCAAGGAATACAACGTTTCGCCTGTGAGAGTTCGAGGGTTTGAGGAGGTTTCTTCCCTCGCTGTCAACAAGTGAGATGTTAGTGTGCTTCCCTGAACCGTTCATTCCGGCAAAAGGCTTCTCGTGGAACAGTAAGCGGAGTTCATGCTGGCGGGCAAGTTTCCTCATCGTCTCCATGAGTATCTGGTTCTGGTCGCAAGCCCTGTTAGCGTCAGAATAAAGGTGCGCAAACTCGAACTGACACCGCGCAACCTCATTATGTCTTGCGAGTACAGACACTCCCAGACGTGCCAAATCTCTTTCAACGTCCTCCATGTACCGCAATACCCGGCCATGAATAGCACCCATATAGTGATGGTCAAGTTTCTGGTCTTTCGCAGGCTGTGCCCCGATTAACGTCCTTCCGCAAAATCTTATGTCCGGCCTTAACTGCGCTCTAGGTCTGTCGAGAAGGAAATACTCCTGTTCCGCCCCAACAGTCATCTTAACGCTCCTAACTCCCCGCTGTCCAAGCGTCTTCAGAAGCCTTAACGCTCTTCCTTCAACAGCATCAAGCGAACGAAGCAATGGTGTTTTGAGGTCAAGAGGCGTGCCGTCATACGACAGGAATACTGATGGGATAAAGAGTGTTCCGCCTTTGGGAGTTTTGACGATGAATGCCGGGCTGGATATGTCCCACGCAGAATAGCCCCGTGCCTCGAAAGTTGAGCGCGTTCCTGCTGATGGGAAACTCGAAGCGTCCGGCTCACCCTGTGCGAGGTTATGGCCCCTGAATACTTCTATCGGATTTCCCTCCGTATCAGCCATCGTGAAGGCAAGGTGTTTCTCAGCTGTGAGTTCTGTCTGCGGCTGGAACCAGTGAGACCAGTGTGTTGCCCCCTTCGAGACTGCCCAATCCTTCATTGCTCCTGCCACAATGTCTGCTGCTTCGGGGGTTAATCTCTGTCTTCCCTCCATTGCCTCGATTACCTGCGAATATACATCGGAATTGAGGCGTTCCCTCATTACGCGGCGGTCGAATAACATTGTGCCGAATATTTTGTGTATGCTCTCATGTTCTGACAATATGCACAGCTCCTTTCATGTTTAAGCAGAAATTTTAGCGTAATACTTGCTTAATATGCGGGATATTCTAGCTCATACAGTCTATAACGTCAAATTATGCACAATAAATCCCCCAGCCTTCTGTCAACTGGGGGACAATATACCATCTTTTTCGTGGACTATGCGCTCAAATCGTACTCTCTCTCTGACGTGGTTACTGTCTTCGCACTTTTCGCTGTTACAGGGACGTTGGAGAATATGCTTCCGTTGGCAATGATACCGTTCACAAGAGCCTTAACGTCTGCTGTCTCTGCTGTATCAGACGCGTAATTGTACGACATTGATACGTTATTCCCTTCTATGTTCGCAAATGCAAGCACTAATTTAGTTCCTGCCGCCATACTTGTTCACCTCCTTTCGAGTGGTGTTTGTTCATGGCCTTGTTATGCCGCTGTGAGTGTGCTGGTCTTCACCTCCTGAACTCTGCTGACGGTCTTTGTGAGGCAGGGTGAGAGAAGTCTTGCGACTGCCAGAGCCTTGTCTGCGTCATAGTTTGCTGTGCTGAGATTTCCCAGACTGAGGCCAACTGTCTTCACATTTCCCTGACTGTCCGTACCGTTATTCAGCCTTAACTGTACTGCTACTTTCGTCAATGTTGTGTTTGCCATATTGTTTCACCTCCTTTCGCTGTCATTTTGCCGCGCGACAGTGAGTATTATATCGCATAAATGATTTGTGTCAAGCATTAATTATTTTTTATGGCAAAAAAATAAACCCTCCGGCGTGAAACCGAAGGGCTGAACTGCTAATAACAGTGGGCTATGCAAATAACTCCTTAGCGATGAACAGCACAGAAAGCAATACCATCAATAATGATATATCCTTCACTTTCCCTGTGAGGAGCTTTATCGCAACATACGATACTATCGCAAACTCAATACCCACAGCAATGCTGTACGCAAGAGGCATCATGAAGAACCCAAGCAGTGAGGGTATTAACTCTGTCCAGTCGTCAAAGTTCAGGTCGCGAAGTGAAATCATCATGTATATACCCACAATAATAAGTGCCGGTGCCGTCGCATATGCCGGAACTATCCCCACCAGAGGAGTGAAGAATATTGCGCCGACAAAGAGAAGTGCCGTTACTATCGCGGTAAGTCCCGTGCGTCCTCCCTGCGCAACTCCAGCAGAACTCTCAACGTATGATGTTACCGTTGACGTTCCCATCGCAGCTCCTGCCATCGTAGCGATTGCGTCTGCCATCAATGCTCCCTTTGCGCGCGGAAGGTTGCCGTTCTCATCGAGAAGTCCCGAACGGTTGCACACACCGACAAGCGTTCCTAACGTGTCGAAGAAGTCAACAAAGAAGAACGTGAATACAACAATCCAGAAATCAGGCTCCTTAATGAGCGAGAAATCAAGCTGTCCAACAAGAGGCATAATCGAGGGAGGTTCAGACACAAACTTTTCCGGTATCTGAACAAGTCCTAATCCTGCCGCAGCTCCTGTAATGATTACTATTCCCAGAAGCAACGCACCCTTAACGTTCCACGCCGTAAGCACTGACATTATGAACAGTCCGGCAAGTGAGAGCATCATTGGGACGTTGTGCTTGAGGCTTCCCAGTCCGAGAAGTGTAGCATCATTGTTCACGACTATTCCGGCTGACTGAAGACCGATGAACGTGATGAACAGTCCTATTCCTGCCGAAATGCCAATCTTGAGGGACTTTGGGATTGCGTTCATGATTGCCTCGCGTATGGCTGTGAGGGTCAGAACGGCGAATATTGCTCCCTCGATGAAGACTGCCGCCAGTGCCATCTGCCATGTTACGGGCGCACCGTTAATCTTCATGTTCAGAACGACACCAAACGCGAAGAATGCGTTTAGTCCCATTCCTGGTGCAAGTGCTATGGGGTAGTTGGCGAAAAGTGCCATAAGGAACGTACCCAGTGCAGAGGCAAGGCAGGTTACGACAACGAGGGCGTTGAAGTCCATTCCGGTGTTGCTGAGAATGCCGGGGTTGACGAAAATGATGTATGACATTGTTACGAACGTGGTAATTCCCGCGAGGACTTCTGTCATGAATGTGCTTCCTGTCTCGCGTATCCTGAATAACGACATGTAATTATCACTCTCCAAATTTTGAATGAAGCATAATTATCTCACAAACTCACGAACTCACAAAAAACGTCTGAGTACCGAGAAAGTATAAAATATGAGCTGACAGTTATTCCGCATAAATATATTTGTGCTTTAGTTCATTAAGTCTGCCGCTGTGTCCTTCCAGAAAAGAATTTACGAAATCAAGAAGCTCAGTAGAATTTCTATTCATGAGAACTCCTATTTTACCCGATGAGAATGGCTTTGTTATTAGAGGAGCAGCAAACCTTTTATCCCGTTTGGAATAGTATCCGGCTTCTGACATTTCCGTAATCATAACATCAGCTTTCCCCTCAGCAATAAGAGCGGGTATTTCCTCATTGACGTTGTGAATGATAATTTTTGCGTCAGGAAGATTAGCGCGTGCAAACTTTTCGTTAGTACCGCCTGGATTTTCCATAACTACAACATCAGGACGGTTAATGTCAGCAAGAGTTTTATACTTCTCCACATCTTCAGCACGGATTAAAATCGTTTTTCCGTTGCCAAGATAACCGTTGGACATTAATGCTTTTTCAAGCCTCGCTTCAGTAATAGTTATGCCGCAAATAGCAAGGTCAAATTTTTCTGCCAGAGTATCAGCCATTAAAGTTGGCCATGAAGTAGGTATGAAATCAACCTTAACTCCGAGAGAAGCCGCCAAATCTTCTGCTAAATCAGCATCAAACCCCTCGTATTTTCCTGTTTCAGGATTAAGAAATGACATAGGGCAGTAATCACCGGCAGTTCCAACACGAATAACGCCGCGTTCCTTAATTTCTTTGATAGTCATAGACTTTGCTGCTTCGTGGTAAAGTTGAAGTTCAGAGACCGCACCATTTGAGAGCATGATATATACCTTATAGTCATGATAATTGCGGAACGACTAACCGTAAATATATTATACTATATCGCGGCTTATACCCCATAGCTGAAGATAGGGGTTTTACGCCATTTTTTCGATAAGCAATAATGCTGTTAATAGGCTGAGTAAATTACAGGTACTATTCCGAATTTGAAGGCTGTTTCTTTTTACGTTCATTTATGATTTTCTCCGTATTGATCTCTATGGATTTTTCATTCTTTGTTGTAAGCATGAAAAATTCACGTATCTTTTCACGGCTGTAACTGCTGCTTATGAGTTTTGCCCTGAAAAGGAAATGATATGCGGCTGTAGAGGACAGTTCATCAATCTCTGAACCCTGCAACAATTTTCCGGCCAGCTCCATTACAAGATCATGCTGCTCATTTATCAGCCTGACCATATCTCCGAGTGTGTGTATCTCCAGAAACTCTATCAACTGAAGCTGACTTTCGGGGCTTCGTTCTGAGATACGTACGTTTGTAATGGCCGCAATCTCGTGTAACAAGTTCCTGTAAACCTTATTGCGAGACGTAAATTCAGCAAGTGTGATTTTATCGAAGAATATTTCGTCCAAATTTTGATTTTCAATCTCCTGTTTGACAGTAATACTGTATTCCTGCAGTTTTTTCCTTATGTCAGAAAAAATATCATCTGCCGTCTCCAGTAAACTCGCAGCCCTCGAAAATTCCCTCCTGATGTTTCGAGGCACTTCAATCTCCGTCTTATAGCCGAGATCATGCTCTATCTCTGCCCAACCATGCTGGAGAAGCGTCTTGATTTGAATTTCAAACCATAAATTGCTTAGTTCACCGTATTCCTCAGGAAGCGCACAAACATAATGAAGCGCAACATAGCCAAAAGACCTTGCGTCAATGATTGCTCTTTTATCCTTTGACTTATTCCTGTCTACCATGAAATGCCCGCTAATCAATCTTGCGGTCAAATCCACATCATCAGAGAAATAGCATATAACTCGAAATCCCAATATATCATAAATTTCATCAGGACTGCTATAAAGCTCCGGCTTCCTTTCGAGTTTTCCCTTGATGGACTCTATCGTTTTTATACGATGTGTTATGTGTATCAGCGATACATTGTTCACGAGAACTTTGCGCAACAGCTCATCAACGATACATTCCAAGTTTTTGTATCTGTCAATCAGAGACTGTATTTCAATATCCTTTTCCTGCATTATTCCGCTCCTTGCCGTTTATAGTTTAATGAGAACGCTGTTAGTATCCAAAGCACTAGTGTAGGATACTTCCTTTGCAAGCCCAATCAATATACGTATCCCCAAATGTGAAGCAGGATCTTCCGGACGGAAAATGTTAAACCATTTCGTTAAATCGAAAGCCTTTCCGTTATCTCTGAAACGAAGTATCAATTTATCTTTTACGATAGACAGATTAACCTCCGCACTTTGATTTTTCCTGGAAAATCCATGTTTTACCACATTCATTCCAAGCTCCTCGATACATAGAGCCACATATAACGCACGTTTTTTGCTCAACCCGTTTTTGAGGCAAAATTCAGAGGCAAGTTCTGATACTTCTATTACATCATCTTTTGTCGCAATAGGCCGTCTGAAACGGTACTCAGGTTTCACTCCGAAACCTGGCGGAAGGAATAACATCTGTTTGAGACTGCGGGGAAACTGTTTTTCTTTTACCGCTGCCATTACTATAATCGTAATCGACAGCAGAAGTTCACTGATAGGGAATGCCGCCCATACTCCTGTAATTCCAAAGAAATAACCCAGTACATACGCTGACACTACAACGTATCCCACCCTTTGAAGTACCGAGAGGAAATGCGCTCTTTTGTTATCTCCGATTGCCTGAAAATAGTTCATATAAATTTCGTTGAACGCAAGAAGCGGCAGCCTGAACGCGTAGAATTTCATGCATAAAGTTGTAATTTCAACAGCCTGTTTTTGAGATGATGTACCCCCACCAAGATAGAATGAGGCAATTTCATGCGCTCCCAAGAAACATAATAATGTTATAGCAGTAACGCCGTACATGACATATTTGAACGAAAGGCAAAGTGTTTCTGAGAGTTCGTCCTCATTTTCTTCACCGTAGAAAATTCCGCACATCAAAGCAACAACATCGCCGCAGCATGTCCCCAATAAATCCAGAAAATCCGTAGCACTGTTCTGAACTGACAGCGCAGACATTGCAAAAGTTCCGCCGATGAACAGAACAAGATGGTTTATTAACACGGGACGGAAAACATTGCATAATCGCCTGGTTGCTTTAGGAAGACCTTTGCTTAAAAGTTCTCTTGCCATTCCCCATCTGAGATGAAAAATTGACAGCCTGAAGACAGATTTTCCCGTAATGAAGTTATACATGAGAACAGCTAACGCCGCATAGTAGCTTAGTGATGTGGCAAATCCCATTCCGAACATGTCGCCGTCTAAATAAAATATATTAAACGCATCACCGAACAGGTTTACTGCGATTGTTGCGAAGACACTCAAACTTACATTCGTGAATTTACCCTGAAGCTGCATGAAGATAACTATAACATTCCCCATTACGATTGCAGGAACTCCCAATAGAAGCCCCAAAATGTATTTTCTCACTATCGGGAATAATTCTCCTCTTGCACCTAAAATGCTGGCGAACTGATTGACGAATAATATCCCAATCAAAGTTACTCCAACGGACAGTACAATTCCTAAAATACATGTGATTGAGAATATTTGATTTGTTTTTTCGTTGTCTCCCTTTCCAATCATATGAGAGGCTATCGTCAAAGCTCCCGATGAAAGTACCGCGCTAAGCATACCAGTAACAGAAAAGAAAGGCTTTGCTATCCCGAAAGCAGCTATTGCTTCAGCACCCAGAAACCGCCCTGTAAGCATTCCATCAATAATTGCAGCAACAACCTCTGCTAAATCTTCAACAATCATTGCTACAAGTGCTGTTTTGAAAATATTTCTCAGAATATTATTGTTTGTCATTGCTTTCAAACCCTTTTGAGTGGACTACTATCACTTATATGAACTATCTGGTTCGACACCTCCCCTTACGCAGGGGAGGCAGAAGAACCCGAATACAGTGTATCACAGTGTATCTCACAGCACAAAGAGTTTCTGTTTCCCGCCCTTAGTGATGTCAATGTATCCCAAATCCGTAATCCTAAGCTCAGGAATTACGCTCAGGCACAGGAACGACAATACCATGAACGGGTGAGCAATCTTAACGCCTAAATCTTCTGCCGCGTTCTCTAATTTCGTAAGTTCGCTGGATACTTCTTCAGGCGAAAGGTAGCTCATCAGTCCGCCAATCGGCAGCGCGAATGATGCCTTAACCTCTCCGCCCTCCGACACAACAAGACCTCCGCCCATCTCTGCGAGTTTGCGCAATGCAGTGATTATGCTTTCATCGTCATTGCCGGCAACAACAAAGTTATGTGCGTCATGGGCAACACTCGAACCTACTGCACCGCGTTGAGCCTTAAGCCCCAAGCCCTTCACAAAGCCTACGCCAAATCTACCGGTATCCCTGTGGCGTTCAAGCACTACTATTTTCGCGATGTCATTCTCAGGTTCAGGGACGACATATCCGCCCTCAACTTTAGGAGCAATCTGGAGAGTTTGTGTTATGACTGTACCTTCAGTTACACCGATTACGTTCATGACGCTGCCTTCTGCCTTAACGCGTATCTGTTCGGCAGACGGGACTTTCTTCACCTTTACGCGGATAACGGGTGCGAGATGTTCCGTGTCATTCATGCTGTAAACATCATCATCACGGACAACCTGCCTTCCATTCTTCCAGACAGTATGAACCTTGAAATCCCCGTCCATTCTGTCGGCCTCAAGTATTGCGAAATCAGCGATTTTTCCAGGAGCAACGCCGCCTCTGTCGTAGAGCCTGAAATATTCTGCCGGGCTTAACGTTACCATACGCAGAGCAATGAAGGGATCAAGTCCATCACGTATCATTATGCGCATTTTCTCGTCCATGTGTCCGCGTTCAAGAAGGTATCGTGCCGTTATGTCATCACTTACAGCCATACATCTTGCGGCATTAAGGGGATTTTCGCGTATCAACGGGAGTAACGTCTTGAGGTCGAGGAATGATGCTCCCTCGCGTATCATGAGCCACATTCCGCGCGACAGCTTCTCCCTTGCCTCGTCCAATGTCGTGCATTCGTGGTCGGAGTCCACACCTGATGTTAGGTAAGCGTTGAGGCTTTTTCCTGTTACGCCTGGAGCATGGCCGGTTAATGGGACGTTTCCGGCGGCCAAAATCTTTCCCCACGCTTCAGGGTCTCCTGCGATTACGGCGGGGAAGTTCATCATTTCACCTAAATGCTGAACATGTCCCTTTTTGAACATTGAGGCTATGGCGTTCATGTCGAGTTCCTCATAAGGTGTCTCAAATTCTGAGGCCGGAACGCATGACGGTGCGCCGTAGAATATGTCAACAGGAAGCCCCTGCGATGCCCTGAACATATACTCTAACCCTGCCATTCCAAGAGCGTTGCTGATTTCGTGAGGATCGGCCATGACTGTTGATGTTCCGTGAAGAGCCGCAGTGTAAGCGAAAGCCTGCGGAGTCATCATGGTGTCCTCGATGTGAATATGTCCGTCAATCATTCCAGGAATTAACGCCCTTCCCTCAGCGTCATAATTTACGAGGCCGCTGTAACCCTGTCCAATCCCTGCTATTTTGCCGGAATATATGGCGATGTCAGCGAGTTCGTATTCATGAGAGTAAACGTTTGCAATTCTGGCGTTATGAATTACGAGGTCAGCAGGTGCTGAAACATCTCCTCTTGCGACAGCCGCTAAATGGTTCATGATTTTTTATCCTCCTTGCCTGTGAAAATGAATAACTTGCTGGCTACATAATTTAGTATTATGACTATGATGTTTGAGACGGTTTTAACGATTACGTCATCAAGCCCCATCAAGTCAGCGAACATGTACATTATAGCGACATCAAGGACACCAGTAGCGAGCCGGCAGGCAAAGAAGTATACGGCCTCGAAGAATATTGCGATGATTGAGGAGTTTTTGCTGTCGAAAACGTATTTGCGGTTGGTGTAATACGCGAATAATACGGCTATGATCCATGCAATGATGGCAGCGGGTACTACAGTTATACTGAAGACGCGAGAGATTACCCAGTATGCGAAGATATTGAGTATGGTAGTAAGCACCCCGAATATGCCGTAAAGAATGAGCTGCTTAAAGTTTCTGAAATTCATTGTGAGAATATGCCCCTTGCGCGAAAAAGTTTAATGCAGGGGTAATTCTAGCACAACAAGCTATTGCATAAGGTTCAACACGGATTGAGGAATTTGGTTAGCCTGTGATAGCATTGATGTCCCCGACTGGTTGAGTATCTGTAACTTCACGAACTCCATCATCATCTGCGACATATCCGCATCACGTATCCTGCTTTCCGCCGCAGTAAGATTTGTACTTTGAGCGGTGAGAGACTCCATAGTGTGATCCAGAGCGTTGGAGTAAGCCCCGATTTTTGCACGCTGTAACGATACTTTGTGTATTGCGCGGTCAATTATGCCTATTGAGCTGGAAGCTGTCTCGCGTGAGGCCATGTTCACACCTGAAAGTCCAAGTGCGCTGCATGACATGTCGCCAAGCTGTATGGTTATGTCCTCGCCTTCGTTTGCTCCTGTCTGGAACGTTGTACTGTTATCCTTAAGGTGAAGGGCAGCGGTGTATGTCTGGCCCTGTGCGATAACGTAGCGTTTTGTGGCCTCGTCCCATGATGCTTTTACCCCTGCCATTGGACTGAACTCTATATCAACGCCCTGTATTGCGTCATGAATGATATTTCCCGATGATTTTATGCCCGACGCAACAACCCTTCCCGAATGAGCGTCATAGACTGAGGCGGTATATTTGGTCTCTGAGGCTTCCTGTATTGTGTTGAGGCCGAGTGCGCGGAGTATTTCGTCGTCGCCGGAAAAGTATAATTCTCCGGATTTTCCCGGAACTGCTGAACGTACAAGCATAGTAGTGTGAAGGTTACGGCCTATGATGTTACCGTAATCGTCATATATAGGTTCTGAGGAGAAAACTGATTCTGATGTATTCTCTGTCCCGTCAGCTATTGTACAGAATTTGTTGAGGTTGTCAGTGTACTTTCCCTGTCCCAATGTCTCGGATACAGCGTTATTGATTTTCTCGGCAACATCATATATCGAATCGGTCTTGTACAGCGTAACTTCTGCCGTCTTGCCGTCTCCCTGCGTTATCTTGATGGTCTGCGGCTGCTGTACCAGGAATACTCCTTCAGAATTGTAGAACTGCTTTATGTCTGAAAGCTGGTGCGGCTCTACATCGCTGGATCTCTGCCATGTAGGATAGTCAGGAACTTCACGGGCTGCCGGAAGAGTTACGGCAGTATTCTGAACTGTCGTATTACCATCTGCGTATTCTCCAGAACCAATAGACACATAGCCTGACGCATTGACTGACGCACTTGGGTCAATCGTTATCGTTGTGTTCTGTATGGAAAAGCTGCCGCCGCCGCCAATACCTGCTCCTTGCCCAACATTGCCTTTGGGATAGTTAGCGTCTGTTGATGGTGTAATTGTGTCATTTCCTAGCCCTCCTGTGGCGGATACAGTTCCGCCTCCTATAGTGATAGTGCCTGAGCAAGGGTTCATGGTGTTGTGAGGGTTCGAGCCGCTGCCGATACCTGCGCCGCCAAGTCCGCCGATTGCCGTAACATCTCCGCCGTAAATGGCAATGTTCCCGCAATTCCCTCCTCTACTGCCAGCATAAGAGCCACCGCCTATTCCTGCCGCGTAACTTCCTCCCTGAGCTATAATTGTTCCGCCCAAAATCGTAATGTCCCCTGCGTCAGCTATACCTGAACATGAGCCGCCTATTCCCGCGCCGTGCATTGTTCCTGTTACGCGAAGAACGCCTGTTGTCGCATAATCACCATCTACACTGCTTATAGTGAGCTTTGAGCCTCTAGGGACTTCAACAGCCGAGCAATGTCCGCCGTTTCCAGCGTTAATCACTATATCATTATTGTACTGTCCCGGATCTAAGTAGAGGTTCACTTCCGCCCCTGTAACGTTGAGGCCGTATCTATTTGTGGAAATATTTATGTCTCTCAGGAATATATTGGCTTTAACACCTCTAGCGACTGATATTCCGTTGTTTGTAACTATAGGTGTTCCACTGCCGTCTACTTTACCGACAATGAAGTAGTCTCCGTCCTTAGTTATGTTGAGGAGGCCATTTCTAAAATTCCAGCCTGCTCCCGATGCTGCTCCTGATGAGTCGGTGCCATCATTAATGCTAATTTCATGGATTTCTTCAGCGTAACTTATTACCTTCTCCTGAATATTGAATATATTGCTCTTCTGAACTCTAGCTTTTCCTGGATCTGCGTTAATCTCTATTTTGTAGTTACCCTCAGCACTTATCTTTTGCCCGAAATTATCTATTTTCACAAGCGAACCTTTAATCACTGCTTTTACAGCCGCGTCGCTTGATGACCACAAAGCCCCCGAACTACCATCGAGTATTCTTTTTTTGTTGAACTGTGTTGTATGCGCTATCTGGTCAATCTGCTTCATTAGCTGGTCAACTTCAAGCTGTATATATTGCCTGTCCTGCGATGTCAATGTGTCATTGCTGGCCTGTATGGATAGTTCCCTCATTCTCTGGAGCATGGAATTTGTCTGGTCGAGCGCACCTTCTGCTGTTTGAAGGAGTGACGCAGCATCTTGTGTGTTTCGCAACGCTGTATCAAGCCCTGAAATCTGGGAACGCATTTTCTCGCTTACGGCAAAACCTGCGGCATCATCTGAGGCAGAGTTTATACGCAATCCGGTAGAGAGCGCATTAATAGTCTTCTGAAGCGCATTGTTTGTCGTGTTCAGTGAATTGAAGGCTGACAGTGCCGAAATATTGTGAGCTACTCTCATAACGCATTACTCCTTGTGTTCATTGAATTATATTATATTATTGTCGGCGTGTTTCTTTTCACGCTGTAACAAAATATCTCCCTGCCTCACTCCTTATCAGCCCCTCGCACTCAAGCTCCATCAATACTTCCTGCAATGTCATGAAGTCCATACCGCTCTCAGCAAGCAACTCATCAGTCATTCTCCCCCCGCTCCTCTGCAACAACGAGTATATTACTTTCCCATTGTCCGTAAGCTCGGCAGATGTACTCTTACTCCCAGAAACATCATCACGTTCCCCGAAGTCTATGCTAATCTGTTCACGCCCTTCCGTTATCGTCCTGATAAAGTCGCTTATTCCCACAAAAACTTTGCTGCCTTCACGCAATAGAAGGTTCGTTCCCCTGCTTACATCGTCTGTTATCCTGCCCGGTATCGACCACACATCTCTACCAAGTTCAATCCCTGTCCTGCCTGTATGCATTGCGCCGCCATCTTCAGGGGATTCAGCAACAACTACATGCGGCGAAATGGCCGCAATAATCCTGTCGCGTTCTGGAAAACGCCATGTATTGCCGTTAGTGCCGAAAGGATACTCGCTTACCCACGCACCGCGATAAAGTATTCGCGCGAACAAGTCCCGGTTCTCCGCAGGATATATCTTGTCGAGACCTGTCCCGAATACTACAACAGTTACGCCGTCTTCTGAGAGAGTGCCCCTGTGTCCGGCAGTATCTATACCCTTTGCGCCGCCGCTGACAGTTATTATGCCGTTGCGAGCCAATGACCTTCCCAATTCTTCTGCCACACCTTCAGCATACACTGTGCATTTCCGCGTCCCTACTATTGCTGCTGAAGGCAGAGAGAGATTTACGTTGCCTTTTACGTAGAGACCAATGGGAGGCTTATTTAGGCCATAAAGTTTTACAGGGTAATCTATGCTGCCGGAAACTATGAACCTTGCACCGAAATTCTCTGTTCGTTCATGCTCTTTTTCCGCCCAGTCGTCAAGAATGAAACCGGAAAGCCTCTGTCTCATTCTTTCGGTAAAACCTAGTTCCTCCCATAATAACATTGACTGCCAAAGTTCTTCAGCCCCGTAATCATTGCAAAGCCTCGTGAATATATCGTGCGAAGCTCTTACCGCGTTTAGTAACATACCTGCTTTAGTTGTGCTATTCATGCTATTATTTAACCACAACTTTTACAGAAGGAAGGTAGCAAGTATGATGAATGGTGATAAGAAGTTCTATATCACAACGCCAATATACTATGTGAATGACATTCCTCATATAGGCCATGCATATACGACAATAGCATGTGATACCGCCGCAAGGTACAAACGCATGAAGGGCTGTGATGTCCGCTTCCTCACCGGCACTGACGAACACGGCCAGAAGATACAGACGGCTGCTGAGGCAAAAGGCGAAACCCCGCAGGCATTTGTTGACAGGATACACATAAAGTTCCGTGAATTGTGCCAGGTTCTCAACGCCAGCAATGACGACTTCATTCGCACAACCGAAGACAGACATATACGTACTGTTCAGGCAATGTTCGCAAAGCTGATTGAGCAGGGGGATATCTACAAGGGTACTTACTCCGGCTATTACTGCGTTCCTGATGAAACATATGTTCCCGAAAACGCAATGGGGCCAAACAAAACCTGTCCGGACTGCGGAAGACCCTTAACCATCATGGAGGAGGAGAGCTACTTCTTCCGAGCCTCAAAATATGTCCCGCAGCTCATCAAGTATTACGAGGAGAACCTGAAAGCCGTAATGCCTAAGATACGTTACAACGAGATAATGAGCTTTCTCAAGGGAGGAGTTAGGGATCAGTCGGTATCACGTACATCATTGAAATGGGGAATACCTGTTCCCGGCGATGAAAAGCATGTGATATACGTATGGTTTGACGCGCTGATTAATTACGCTTCAGCTGTAGGGTATCTTGATGATCCTGAGAAGTTCGCTTACTGGTGGCCCAGTGTAAGGCACATGGTAGGGAAGGATATTATACGTTTCCATTGCGTAACATGGCCGCTTCTGCTTCTTGCGCTTGGGGTTAATCTTCCTGTTGAAATTTTCGCGCATGGCTGGTGGACTGTTGACGGCGAAAAGATGAGCAAGACGAGAGGGAACGTTGTAGATCCTTTCGGGACGGTGAAGGAGTATGGAGTTGATCCGTTCAGGTATTTCCTGCTGCGTGAAGTGCCTTTCGGGAATGACGGTGATTATTCGGAGCTTGCATTAGTTGGGCGGATAAACAGTGATTTGGCCAACGATTTGGGCAACCTTCTGAACAGAACGCTCCAGATGATACGCAGTTACAGGAATGGCATTGTTCCCTCATGCAATGACGCTAAATCCGAACTTGAATCAATGTCCCGTGAAATTCTTGGCCGTGTTGACGAGGCCATGAATAACTATGCGTTTGACGAGGCGTTGAAGGCAATATGGGAATTTATTGGGCGTTCCAACAAGTTTATTGATGAGACTATGCCATGGAAACTCGCAAAGGAAGAAGGCAAAGAGGCAGGTCTTAATTTCGTGCTGCTAAATCTCTATGAGGCACTAAGACTTTCGGCAATGCTGATTGCGCCTGTAATGCCTGACACGTCAAAACGTATATGGGAACAGTTAGGTATCAGTGAAGACCCCGTAAAATCACAGTATGACGCTTTTATTTGGGGAGAAGGCGCAGGGAATGCCATTGGGAAATCTGAGGTATTATTCCCTCGAATTGACTTAGAAGCCTGGAAGAAAGCAAAGGAGGAAAAGAAATTGCAGGAAGAAGCGGCGAAACAGTCAGCGGTAATTGAACATGAGCCTGAAATCAGCATAGACGGTTTCAAGACTGTAGAGATGAGGGTAGCGAGGATAACGAAGTGTGAGGAGATACCTAAGTCGAAGAAGCTCTATAAGCTGGAAGTTGACTTAGGCTATGAGAAACGCACGGTGTGTTCAGGGATAAAAGCGTTCTTCAAGCCGGAGGAACTGGAAGGGAAGACGATAATCCTTGTAACAAACCTGAAGCCTGTGAAATTATGCGGAGTTGAGAGCAACGGAATGATACTTGCAGCCAGTGTAAAGAAAGACGGTGTATCGGAACAGTTGACCCTTCTTGAGCCTGAAGACAAGAATATACCGCTTGGAAGCAGGGTGAGTTAGTTATGCCAGAAATCCGCAGAAAGGAAATGGAGTTTCTTGGCGGAGAAGCGGCAGTATGGGTTGAAGAAGGGATAATAACGCAGGAACAGGCGGACAGTATATTATCGCTGTACGGTGTGAAGTCGAGGAACCTTCGAGTGATACTGATTGCGGCTGGAGGAATACTGCTGGGACTGGGAGCAGTGAGTTTTGCGCTTGCACACTGGTCTGAGCTTGGAAAAACATTGCGTGTCCTAATGATTTTGGGAGCGTACATTGCCTCGCTCATTACGTATGTTTTCACCGGACGTTCAGAGACTAAAACGGGTAAAGCATTCCTTCTTCTCGCAAGTCTGATATCCGGCGGCGGAATATATCTAATCTCCAGAATGTATGACTATGGCCTGACGTTCGATGAGATTCTGGGATTATGGGGTGCTGCTGTAATAATCACGGCGGCAATTACACGGGACGCATGGCAGTTATACCTTGCGCAGGCTATATCTCTTGTGTGGCTTAACGAGACAGACGCTATAAACGCTTTTGCACTGTATTTTGTGAGGACGGCGAGGGTTCCTGTGTCATCATTCTTTGAGCCGGTAAAAGCATTCGCGCTGGTGATAGCATTGTGGGCAGTGTGGCATGTTATACGGGACAGGGCAGCTTTCACGATGAACATGATGATTACAATCCTGCTTTTTGCATCGCGATTGAGTTTGTGTCTTGGCGGAACATGGGCATTAATCATTCTTGCTGCCGTCGGTGCGTTAATATCGTTTATTCCCGGACAGAATGACGCTCAGATTATGGGGCTGTTAATGCTTGGACTGTTCGGGTTGCTGCTGACATGGCCGGATTTCTGGAGGGGCGTTGTGTTTGCGCAATACCGTAATGTTCTGTCTGTCGTGAATGCTGTGATTGTTGCGGCGTTAATGCTGGTGAACGTGTGGCGTGATCATTCTGGAATTGGGATAACGTTCTGTGCGTTTCTTGCATCGAGATACTTCTTCGACCATTTCTTCGGGTATCTGCCTAAAGCGTGGGGTTTCACGCTGACGGGAATAATCCTTGTGATTGCGGGGATATCTTTTGGGAAGATACGCAAGTTCATGGAAAAGTGAACTACCCCCGCTTATAGAAGCGGGGGCTTCCTAATTCTTCGAGACCGCAACACAAATCTTGCAATTCATGTT
>CALAUZ010000416.1 GCA_937892105.1 uncultured Fretibacterium sp.
ACAATACATTGCCTTTGCTGTCATGGCCTAAAGTGATATGCGGGCGTCCCTGAATGTCAGGCGGTAGCCTGTCTTCATCTTCCGGCCAGAAGAAGCGGTTAAAGAGCTGTATAAGCATAGTGAATAGGTTAAGCATGATATAAGCCTTGCCAATTTTGTACGCGTAATACGGAGCGTTAAGCACTTTGCCTTTAAGCAGCCCCATAACGACATCGCCAGCGCAATCTTCAGTGATAGCATTCTTAATGAGCTGAACATATCTTTTACCGTTGACTTCAATCCACGAATAGAAGGGTACAAGAATATCACGCAGTAATTGTCCAGTTTCGGAGACTTGGTCATACGCGCCGAGTAACTCATTAGCCATCTTGAAAGCTCTGTCGCGAATATCAGGAATGCTCATGACTTCATCCCTATCAGACGCGCCCCAGTTAAGCGGAATGCCGTTATTGTTCTGCATTTGCTCCAAGTAGCTTAGGTATGTTGCGTAGCGTAGAATTTGCTCTCTATACTCTGAGATTTTCTGAACGCCCGACCAAGCGAATTTATCGATTAAAGCCCAAGTGCGACGTGGTAAATCTTTCCACACAGAAGCCTCTTTTCCTCGCAATTCAGAAATGAGATTATTGAACTCCCTGAACTGTTTGTAGTCTGCTAATTCTTGTGCGCTTTCAGTGGTTACCGCCCCGCCTCTAGCCTGAAACTCTCTAAGCTCTTTAGTAACCTTGTCAACATCGCCATAGAACGCGTCCCATAACTCAATAATAGATTGAGGCATGAATTTAAGTGCGCGAGGGTTGCCAGCTAAAACCGCGTCAAGGTCTCCCGTGAAGTTGCGAGTGCTGTACTTTGCAAAGCGTGTAATGAAGTATAGAGTATGTTTTTTCCAAGCAGTAGTAAGTTTCTTCCAGAGTTTACCGAGTGGGCCTCTTTGTACAGGAGTGCTTAATTTGTTTAGAGTATCAGCCAGCTCTTTGGGTAACACCATGAGCGCGTCATTCTGAGAGCCAGCAACTTTAGAGCGTAATTTCTTCATAGTATCCTCTGACAGGTTTAACTGCCTTCCAGCCTGTTCGAGAGCCAAGCCTAAAACATTCTCAGTAATGGAGCGAGCCGAATGAATGAACTCACCTGACATAGGGTTAAACAGCGAGTGATTTTTTGGAATATGAAGTCTCCACTGGCTGCCGAAGAAATTTTCTAGACTGCGCTTTTTGTCGTACTCATCGCGTAAATCTCTGAGAGCCTTTAGTCGTTCAATATCTTGGAGCATAGACGTTCTATGCAGTCCAACGGCGTGAATGTAGTTAGCGTTAATGTTTTTGCCCGCGAGCATAGACGCATAATCGAGGAGGAAGAAGTCATTGCGTCTAACTCTTTCAGCGGCAGTCTTCAGCCCTAACTCATCAGCCAGAGTAGCCAATTCTTTGCGAATTTTCTCGTTAATGGAGTATTCGCGGTTAATGGCTTGTAGAATGGCTTTGTCCCTTTGAGCGAGTGCAACAAACTTATCTTTGCTAGCCTTTAAAGTTTCAGGAGTGAAGCCCATCGGAAGGACGGCATTGGGATTGTTGCGCTTGAAGGTGTACAAGTCGTTAATAAGCATGATACGAGTGAAAATATCAAACTGTCTTGGATTAAGGTCATGCAAAGAGCTGTGGAAGGACATTAAAGCCTCATGAGCTTTAGCCCCAGTTTTTCTGTTCATGGAGCGGAGAATTTCTCTTGCGTGTGTCAAGCCTTTAGCTTTTGCTTCTTTGCCCGCCAATTCAGGGAAATCGCCTTTGAAGCCGTGCATAATTTCAGCGAGAGAACGTTTCAGGCCGTCAAGAGTAGTTTCTTGTTCCTGCGGTAATTGAGCTTCATAGAAAGCCTGCTCAGTTTCAGCGGTAGGGAAGGTTTCAATGAGAGGATTTCGCGGTGCAGACTGGTAATAAGTTTCCTGTCGTCTGTAGTTGAAGCGTTTAGACGGCGGCACAGTATCATAGACAATCTCGCCATTTTCGTCCCTAACAAACTCACGTTTTTCTTCATCCCATCTTGGTTCAGATACAACGGTATCATTGAGCTTCCTGCTGTTTTTTGTGTTTCTGTAGGAATAATTTTTGCCGTCATCATAGCCAAGTTCAGCGATAGAGTTAGCGTCCCACCATAAAAATCTAGTGCTAACCTTAGCGGAAATAATGCGGTAATTGCCATCAAGGGAGCTTTCGCCGTGCTGAACGGCATAATCACGAGAAGGGGTAACCCAATCTCCATTACGCAGAGCAGTTTCTTTAACGTCTTTAGGAACAGCCCTGTAAACGGTAAGAAGTTTTTTGTTCTTAACGGCGTAAGTAACAGCGTAAAAAGCGTCCCATTCTTCCGGCGAGTATAGATAATATTGCGGGTGTGTCCAATAATCAGCCGGGACTAAATCAGAGTTCATGACGTTAGCGAGGTTAGGATAGCCGTCTTGACTCGTTGGAGGCTGGTGCAGTCCTCTGTGCTGATTGTCAGGGGAATATCCTTTTTTGCGGGCTTGTTCGTCAACGATAGAGCGTGCAGTGTCCATATCCCCGGCGTTAAGAGCGTCAAAATATCGCCTGTCCATGTCTCTGTCGGCGGCGGACTGTTTGTAAATATCAGGGTTGGAGCTATATTCTCCGTTATTCATGTCAGAAGATTTAGCCTGATGCTTGTTGAAGAAGACGAAGACATCGCCTAAGTCATCGCCAATATCGTCTGTGGCACTGTCCCTAATGTTTCTGAAAATGATACCGTCAAAGGGAATGCTTTTAGTGTTCTCGCCGTCAAAATCGCCATTATAAATGGCTTCAACGAAATCGTCAGTGAATTGATATTCGCTTTCTTCAACGGAATACCTATCGAAGTCTCCGTCTAATTCCGCGTCAATGTAGTCAGCGGCATCTTCATCATCAGCGAAAGGTTCACCGAAGTAAGGCTCATCATCTTTTTTGTGGTAAATATCTTGTCCCGTTTCATTGTCATGAAGCCAAGTGTCTCCAAGTCTGACGGCTGATTTTCCTTTAGCGTCCATAATGAAAGGATTACGCAGGTTTAAGAAGAGCGGGTAAGCTTTTGAGTGCCTGGGTTTTTCGCCGTCTTCCCTAGTGTAAGTTTCAGAGACCTCGAAGCGGTTAGACGTGAACAGCCCTTTACCCCGGAATGATTTGCGCGGGTCTAAAACGGTGTAATGGTCATGATGAGTGCCGAAAAACAGCACTAAGGGTTCACCGTTCTTGTCAATGGCCTGTGAAGAGTTTAGCGGGTCAAGCTCCCAATCACCGAACCAGCGTTTGAAATTGTCGGTACGAACCAGCAACCACTGTAACTCGTCCAGATTAGTATTTTCTCCATTAGGAGCTTTAAGCCATTGAGCTGTACCCTGATATTTTTTGCGCAGAACCTCAACTTGTCTTTTTGCGCTAAGAGTAAGGAAACTATCAGTCGTGCGTGTGGCATTGTCGCTGTCCCTGTTTGTGTTAGTAGCTGATTGCTTGTAAATGTCTGGATTTGAACTATACTCGCCGTTATTGTGGGTAGAAGATTTAATATCCTCCGAGTATTTAGCGACATAGACAGTGCTAGTGCGTTCCGAATGTCCGTCAATAATACCCTCAAAGATAACGCCGTCATGATAGCCTTCAGGACTGCTGTCTAGTTCACCGTTAAATGCAGCGCGTACGATTTCGTCAGTAGTGTTATAGCCGTACTTACTTTCAACGGAGTAGCGCATGAAATCAGGGTCATTGAGAGTGTAAGCGATATAGTCTTCAGCTTCATTCCTGTCAGCAAAATTATTACCGTAATCGTCAGTGTAGATATAGTCATCAGTCTCGAAGTCTCTGATAAGGAAAGTATCAAGGTTGTTCCAAGTTTTACCGTAAGCGTCATCGAAAATGTAGGGATTACGAATGTTAAGGAATACTGGATAAACATAGCCTTTTCCATGCTCTGCGTATCCTTCAGCGTCATAAAGCTCAGTAGTGAAGAATGAGCCTCCCCCCGCCGAGCCGCTTTCAGTGTTGAATATGGAGAATGCATTAGGTGAGCCGTGATAGACAACTCTAGGTTCACCATTTTCATCAACGACTTTACTAGCCTCGTACGGGTCATTTTCCCAATTGCCGAACCAGTTTTTGAAGTTGTCAGTGCGAACGAGAAGCCATTGAAGCTCGTCTAAATTAGTATTTTCTCCATTAGGAGCTTTCAACCATTGAGCTGTACCCTGATATTTTTTGCGCAGAGTTTCAATTTGTCTTCTTGCCTCTTGAGTAAGGAAGCTGTCAGCCGTGCGTGTGATATTTGGATTGTCCCTGCCTGTATTCGTTGCTGATTGCTTGTAAATATCTCCCGTACCAGTACCGAATGTGCCTCTGTTGTTCTTTGATTTAACCTGAACGGGCTTGAATATGACGAAATCGTCAGTGAGTTCAAAGTTTAGTCCTTCCTTAATGTTACGGATAATAACGCCGTCATGCCTAGATTTAGTGAGAGTTCTGTTTCTAACATCGCGTACAAGTTCAGCGGATGAAAGATTTTTTCCGTTTACGTTAAGTCTAGGCCAAGAAGCTCCATTAGCGTTGTATACATACGGGTTACGAATGTTAAGGAAGACTGGATAAATGGTAGTAGTATTTTCATCTTCAGCCACGCGCCTATTTGACGCGAACCAAGCTCCCGTAGGGTCTAGCAGCTCTTTGCCTCTAGTATTGAAGACAGAGAAAGGCTCATGCTGTGTTCCATGATAAACGATTAGCGGCTCACCGTTCTCGTCAACGACTTTGCTTGAATAAAGCGGTGTGTTTTCCCAATCGCCGAACCAATTTTTGAAAGCCTTAGTGCGTACTAAGAGCCATTCTCTTTTTCCGAGATTTGATTTTTTGCCGTTAGGAGCTTTAAAGAGTTTTCCTGTACCTTTGTATTTTTCGAGAACCTCGTCAATTTCCTGCGGGTTGAAGCGTAGCATAAGTTGTCTTCCGTCTGCGTCAATGCCGTAGAAAGCCTGCTCGTTTTGCTTTGATTGTGCGTTTGTTGCGCTCTGGTGATAAATATCTGGGTCATTAGGATTGAAGTAGCCGTTATTCTTTGTGGCGGACTTAATTTGATTGGAATTGAATACGACCCAGCTGTCTTGTGGTTCAGTCCCCGGCTCAACTCCTTCAAATTCATTAAGGTAGACGATACCGTCATCGCCAGCGCGTTTAGAAGCCTGTACCGAGTAATTCCAGTGCGCCCCTTGGTCAAAAGTCCTGTAAGGGTTGCGAATGTTTAAGAAGACTGGGAAGAGCCTACCTTTTGCTCTGTCGTCAGCCTGTTTGCGCGTCCCGAAGTGAATACCGCCAGAGTTTTCGCGGAAGACGGAGAAATTATTACCTCTTTCGGTGCGGTGATACAGCACTAGGGGTTCTCCGTTCTCATCAAGTACTTTGCTTGCGTTTTCAGGGTCATTTTCCCAATCGCCAAACCACGCTTTGAAGTTAGGAGTACGCACAGTGAGCCACTGACGCTGAGTAAGATTTGTAGGTTTACCGTTTGGAGCTTTCATCCATTGCGGAGTACCTTTGTATTTCTTGCGTATGAGTTTGAGCTGTTCATCTGGTATATCGGGCGGAGTTTCCTCACTATCAATTTCCTGTGCTGACTGCCTGTAAGTCTCGTTAGGATTACCCGTGAGTTTTTGCAGAGCTGTGTTTCTGAAATATTCGACAGCTTCGGGATTGCCTTCAACGCCGAGCATTTTGATGGCCTTAGTATTCCAGATGACGAAATTGCGAGTACCCGCGCCCGCATCCCTGCTACCTCTGTCCCAGTAGCGATGACCTGGTACACCATGTTTGTTGAGCATGAAAGAAGCCTTTTGCTTATAATCAGTAATTTCGCCCATATCATAGCTGCTTAGGGTATCAGCTAAAGCCCAATAGAATTGTTCACCAGTGCTTGCTTCTTGGAGCTTTGATACGTCAATTCCGTGTTCTTTAAGCTCCTTGATGATGGAAGTTCTAGCGGCTTTAACGTTATCGGGCTGCTGAGACATGTCTGCGTCCCAATCCATAAGGACGTTATTTTCAGGGATGTCGAACACATATAAGTTGCCTCTCTTGCCACGCTCAACAACGGAGAAATCTGCTACAGCTAAAGACTTGGCAGTTTGAATGAGTGCTTTGTAAACTTTTATCTGTTCCTGTTGATTGGCAATGTCGTTTCTCATTGCTTTTTCTGCCGGGCCATTTTTCTTGAAAGGTCTGCCGTATAGTGTCTTTCCTATTCGCAGACATTCTTTGATTTGTGTTATTGATTGTCTGTGTCTTTGTATTGCTTCCCTGTATGTTTTGAGAACTTCTTTTCTCGCCCATTCGAATGTTATGTCTTGAGTTTGTGTAGCATCAATTTGAGTATTAAGGAACATATCCCCAATGACGCGCTCTTCAAGTGGCATGTCATAATAGAAATTGTAATTTTGGAACATTCTCCTTGATGAGTAAGTCCTGCCGTCAGCTGTAGTTATAACGACATGCGGCATTCCAAAATTAGGGTCTCCAAAGTGCCTATAACTTTCACTAACATCTGGATTTTCCGCAAAATAAGCACCATACCCAAAAGCCGCACTACCCTCAGACGAGCCTGAGAAAGTCAAGTCGAACATATTACCGAGAATAGTATTATCAGTGCCGTGATAGACAAGCTGTTCGAATTTCTCTGCCGTCAGGAAGTTATCGCCGTCCGCGTCAAGCAAATCATTTCCATATTGCTCCAAAGCGTTAGCCTTGTTCTTTCTCTGTACTATGAGCTGTTTTTTTCTGTCAGTGTCTTCCGTGTCAGCAAGCAGTGAGTTTCTTCTCTGCTCCTGAGTAAGCTCTGAGCGTGTCCCTATATTTCTGGCTTCAACCTCACCTGCCGTGTTTGAATGAGCGATAGCAGGCGACCTAGTAACGGTATAAGGATACAAATTGCCATCGTCATCAAGCCTCTGAACAGTTCTCGGCTTCAACGCGAACCAACTAGCTTGTCTGCTTGGAGTAAAGCCTTCTTCAGTTTGAATGACGCGCTGAATTTGACTAATGAGCCATGCTTTAATCTCTTTGATTTCGCCGTGCCTGTAATCATTCTCCGGCAACCCGTCAATGTACTTGAAGTAATTTCTGTAGACTTCCTGCAAGTGGAATACGTGTTTTTTTCTGTCGAATTGTCCCGGCTGAGGGTTGTATGCGATAGGCGGTTCACTGAATAGGTCATTAGGAATATCGAAAGCAACGGTGAAATCTCTCAATTTCGGGTAAGCGTTGTACAGAGCTTCATTGACGTAAAACTCACCCAGAGTAAGAGATTGTTTAGCTTCAGGGTTTTGGAGTTGTCCGTCTTGAATTTCGTATCTCCATTTGCCGTCAATGCCCCTCTCCCAGCCCGTAGAGCGTTTGATAGTTCTCGGCCTTATGCCTTTTTCAGCCATACTCTTGGCCATGTTGAGACTGTCAATAAGAGCAGTGTTTCCGTTAGCCTTGTCGGAAGCAATAGCACCTTTTTCGCCGATAGCCTGCTTGTAGATGTCTGGACTGGAGCTATATTCGCCGTTATTGCGAGTAGCGGACTTGATATTATTAGGAGTAGGAATGACAAAGACATTGCTTTCAAAATCACCCTGGCTGGCAGACCCAGTATCAATGATATTTTTGAAAATAACGCCGTCATGATTTTTTTCGCCATCCATATCCCCCGACCATACATATCTAACAATGTCGTAAGTACGGGCAGTGAAATCGTCCATTTCAGGAGAATATCGTTCATTATCACCTAGAACGTCTTGAATGTACTCAGAAGCGTCATCGAGGCTTGTAAAGTAACTTCCGTCATTTTTCTCATAAATGAAATCATCTTCAAGATTATCCCGAATGTAAACATCGCCGAGTTCGTTCCAATAACGCCCGTTAGCCTCGAAAACGAAAGGATTGCGAATATTAAGGAAGACAGCATATACAGCAGAATTAAGAGTATAGCCGCGTCCTATATAAGTCCGAGCGTTATCTTCTACAGAAGTAAACCATGCGCCAGTGCCTTTGTTGTAGCCATCACCATAAGTATCAAAAGTGTCAAACCCACCGTGCGGAGTACCATGATAGACGACTAACGGCTCACCATTCTCATCGAGAACTTTTGACGCGCCTGCGGTATTATTCTCCCAATCACCGAACCAAGCCTTGAAGTTATGCGTGCGCACTAAAAGCCACTGCAATTCA
>CALAUZ010000417.1 GCA_937892105.1 uncultured Fretibacterium sp.
CACCTGACAATATCATCGCCAAATGAGCCGATTACAATTCTCAAGACAAGATTTATCCGCGAGAATTATCCCGACATAATAGGCATTGGCGGCGATGTAAACTACTCAAACTTTCAAGACGCTGAACTTCTCGCTGATGTGTCTGACTACAAAGGGCTTGCGAACATCAAGAAGGCTTACATCGACATCATAGACGGTTTGAAGTTTGTTCCGACGCCAGGAATTTTCGGAGTTCCTTACATGGCCAATGCGGCAGGTGTCCTCTACAATAAGGATATTTTTGATGCTCACGGCTGGAAGATCCCTGAATCATGGTCAGAGTTCATGAAGCTCTGTGAGGACATCAAAGCAGCGGGAGTACGCCCGATGTATTTCGGATACAAAGATACGTGGACGACTTTAGCTCCTTGGAATGCTCTTGCGGTTGACCTTGCTCCGGCTGATGTATGCCAGCAGGTTAATCTCGGAAATACAACGTTTGCCAAAGAGTACCGTGATGTTGCAGAGAAGATTTTTTCACTCCTGAAGTACGCTGAGGAAGGCCCGTTCGCTTACAGCTACAATGATGCCTGCACAGCTTTCGCCAGAGACGAGGCAGCAATGTTCGTCATCGGAAACTACGCTATACCCCAGATACTTTCCGTGAACCCCGAACTGAACATCGACTCGTTTACCATGCCTGGAAGAGATGATGAAAATCACACCCTGAACTCTGGAGTTGATATTATGTTCTGCGTCATGGAGTCATGCAAGAACAAAGCAGCTGCGTATGAAGTCCTCGATTTCCTTCTTGACCCGGAGAACATACAGGCTTACGTTGACGAGCAGAACTCCGTCCCGTGCCAGACAGGAAATTTCAAGCTCACCCCTATGCTTGACGGAATGAGGAAATACATTGACGCGGGCAAAATGTCAGACTACCATGACCATCATTATCCTTCGGAAATGGCGGTTGACGCTCAAATTCAGACGTATCTGATACAGGGAGACATTGACGCGTTCCTTGCAAAGTTCGACAGAGATTGGACGCGCTATAACAGGGACGTAATAAGCAAACTGAAGAAATATATGGCTTCACACTAAAGGAGGATTTTATCATGAAGAGTCAGAACGATAGAAAACGAACGTTCCTGATGATCGCGATACCGATACTGCTTCTGTTCTTCGGGTTCAACACAGTACCGTTAATCAGGGGCTTCATCTACAGCTTCACGAACTTCAGGGGCTACGGTTCATATGAGTGGGTAGGCTGGAGGAATTATATCGACATGTTCACTGACACGAGGGTCGGAAATTCCTACTGGTTCACGTTCAAACTTGCGTTAGTGGCCACGATACTGATTAACATTCTCAGCCTCATAATGGCACTCGCGTTGAACAGCAAGATACGTTTCAAGAGCTTCCTTCGTGGAATGTATTTTGTCCCGAACATTCTCGGAGCGTTGGTCGTGGGCTACATCTTCAGCTACATATTCACGTATATTCTTCCCGCACTCACTCACGCCGCTAGTATGCTCGCTAGTAAGACTTGGGCATGGCTGGCAATCGTCATAGTCTGCGCTTGGCAGTCAATCGCCATGAACACGCTGATATACATTTCAGGGCTTCAGACAGTCCCCGAAGATGTTTATGAGGCTGCTTCGCTTGACGGGGCTACGGGCTGGAACAAGTTCCGCTACATAACGTTCCCGTTAATAATGCCGTTCTTCACGATTAACATGGTGCTTTGCATGAAGAATAACCTTATGGTGTTCGATCAGATCATGGCGTTGACGAAGGGCGGCCCGGCTCAGAGTACGGAGTCAATATCGTTCCTCATCTACAACAACGGAATGAACGGCGGACAATTTGGTTTCCAAAGCGCGAACGCCGTGATATTCTTTATTGTGATTGTGGTGATTTCCGTGCTTCAGTTAAGATTTCTGAACAAGAGAGAGGAGCAGCTGTAATCATGGAAAATATAACCGTCAAAGAAAAATTCAACTGGCCCGTAACTATCCTGTTACTTCTCGGCCTTTTCACCGTGCTGTTTCCGCTGTACATGACAGTGATAATAGCGTTCAAGCAGCCCAGCGAAATGACGAACAATGTTATCGGCCTTCTGTCGTTCCCGAAATCATGGAGCTTCGACAATTTCCGTGAGGCCATGAGGGTAACTGATTTCTGGCGTTCACTGTTCAACAGCTTCGTAATAACGGCCATAACGATGGTGTTCTCGATTATCATTCACTCGCTGATGGGTTACGCCGTAGCAAGAAACATGAACACAAGCAAGTTTTACCGTTTCAGCTATTTCTACATCGTCAGCGGAATGTTCGTGCCTTTCGCGATATTGATGATGCCGCTTGTCAAACAGACAGCGCAGCTTCATATTGACAACATGTTCGGGGTAATAGTGCTGTACGTGGTGTTCTATATGCCGATGAATGTCCTGCTTTACGCTGGATACCTGAAGAATATTCCGATTGCCCTTGAGGAGGCAGCTCATGTTGACGGCGCATCGACATGGACAACTTACTGGAAGATAATCTTTCCGCTGATGTGGCCCATGCACGCTACTGTAGCCGTGTTGACGGCTCTGGGAACATGGAATGACGTAATGACACCGCTCGTGATAATGTCAGGAAGCGGGGTTAATACTCTTCCTCTCGCGCAGTTGAACTTCCAGACGCAGTTCGGGACAAATTACAACCTTGCGTTCGCATCATACCTTCTTGCTCTGCTGCCTATGCTGGTGTTCTACCTTGTGGCGCAGAAACAGATCATCAACGGCGTAATCAATGGAGCGGTGAAATAAATATATGTCAGTCGAATACGATATATCTACAAGAACCTTCACCCTTCACACAAAAAATTCGACATATCAGATGAGGGCAGATAGCTTCGGTTATCTGCTTCACCTGTATTATGGCAGAAGAACTCAGGGTATTACGGATTGGGTGTTGACGTTTTCGGACAGGGGATTTTCCGGCAATCCTTATGACGCTGGAAATGACCGGACATACTCGCTTGATGTTTTGCCTCAGGAGTTCCCGATACAGGGCACGGGGGATTACAGAAACACAATGCTTGAAGTCAGGGACGCTGACGGTGTGTACGGCTGTGATTTGCGTTATTCAGGCCATGAGATTTCGGAGGGCAAATACTCTCTGAAGGGACTTCCAGCGGTTTATGCTAATCCTGATGAGGAAGCTCAAACCCTCACAATCACTCTCAGGAATGAGCGTCTTAACCTGAGCGTCAGGCTGCTTTATGGAGTTCTGCCCGACAAGGACATCATAACCCGAAGCGTAATCGTAAGGAATGAGGGAACGAGGCCGCTTACGGTGATGAAACTTTGCAGTTCGTGCCTTGACTTCACGCATGGAAATTTTGACGTGATTACGTTTCATGGCCGGCACATGATGGAAAGACAGTTTGACCGTCAGCCCCTTCATCACGGCTCACAAGTAATCGGCAGTAATCGAGGAATGTCCTCGCACCAGTATAACCCGTTCATAATACTCGCTGGCCATGACGCAACGGAAATATCAGGACGTTGCTGGGGAATGCAGTTTGTTTACAGCGGAGGCTTTGAGGCTGCGGCGGAACTTGACCAGTTTGACCAGACTCGCGTTATTATGGGCTTGTCGCGGGAAAAATTCGCTTATGAGCTTGAAACTGGCGAGGAAGTTATAGGGCCTGAAGTGATTATGACATTCAGCAATGAGGGATTAGGCAAGCTGTCTCAGAATTACCATGAGTGTATCAGAAAGAACATTTGCAGGGGGAAATTCAGAGCCTCAAATCGTCCCATAGTTCTTAACACTTGGGAGGCACTGTATTGCGACTTCAACGGCAAAAAGATTATTGATGTAGCGAAAGAAGCAAAGAAACTCGGAGTTGATATGCTTGTTCTTGATGACGGCTGGTTCTTGAAACGCGATGATGACAGCCGGGCGTTAGGGGACTGGGTAGCTGACGAAACAAAGTTAGGGTGTACTCTCAGTGAGCTTGCCAGAAGTGTCAACGAGTTGGGGCTGAAGTTTGGCTTGTGGGTTGAACCTGAGATGGTCAGCGAGGACAGCTGGTTATACCGTGAACACCCTGATTGGGTAATGATTATCCCGAACGAGAAGCCGACACGGGGACGCAATCAGCTTGTATTAGACCTTTTCCACCGGGACGTAAGGGAATATATTTTCGAGGCAGTATCAAAATTATTGGAGCAGGCTAATATAGAGTATCTCAAATGGGACTATAACCGCTCAATCAACGAGGTGTACTCACGCAAAACGAAGAACGGCAAAGCAATCTATAATTACATGCTGGGACTGTATGAGATTTTGGAGCGTATAAATTCCCGTTACCCTGATGTTCTGATTGAGGGCTGCGCAGGCGGCGGAGGACGTTTTGACGCTGGAATGTTCTATTACACGCCGCAGATTTGGTGCAGCGACAACACTGATGCTATTGACCGCCTGAACATTCATTACGGAACTTCGTTCGGCTATCCAGCTAGTGTGCTTAGTGCGCACGTCTCGTCTTCCCCGAACCATCAGACCGGCAGAATTACCCCGCTGAAAACTCGTTATGTTGCGGCTATGAGCGGAGGGTTTGGCTATGAACTCAATCCTCTTGCGCTGAGCGATGATGAAAAACGCGAAATTGCTTCACAGATTGAACAGTACAGGAGGGATAGGACAATTGTTTCTGACGGCCTCTATTACAGGCTGAGTAATCCGGCGGAAGAGGCATTCTGCGCTTGGGAATATGTATCGGAAGACGGAACTAATGTACTTGTGAACGCGGCAGTGTCGCTAAATCATGGGAACATGCCGCAAATATACATTACCCCCAGAGGCTTAACATCAGGAAAATTTTACAGGGACGTTGATAGCGGAAAGGTTTATTCTTCTGACGCTTTAATGGACTCTGGTTTCCCGTTGAAGATGCCGGCTAGGGATTTTGAGAGTTATACATTCAGGTTTAAGCAGCTATGATGACAAACGATTATGAGAACGCCCATAAACTCGGTGAGAAATCATACAGGAATGAGGTTATTCGTGGAAGATACCCATACTTGCCCGCTCTTGAGGAAATTCTGAGAAACCGTGAAAGTCTTAATGAAGAGAAAGTGGGTTTATGCGAAATCCCCATTATGTTAATCTGCGGTACTCTCACGAGGGGACGGCAGGAAGCCTTCGCGAAAAATTACATGCCCTTATTGTCTTCGGATTCCGAGTTCGCTCGGAAGTGGATTAACCTGCTTGAATATCAGGAGAATGAGGGAATAAGAGACCCTGTGAAAGCCTATGAGTTTATGGGACGGTTTTATATCTCTGAGGGCAACAAGCGTGTGTCTGTTCTCAAATACCTTGAGCAGCCGGATATTCTCGCTGATGTTGTGAGGATACTTCCGCCGGAGAACAACAAATCCAGCGAGGTCAGGATATATTACGAGTTCTTAAAATTCTTCAAATGCTCGTCAATATACGGCATATATTTTTCGGTTGAGGGGTATTATGACAAACTCGCTGAACTTTTCGGTATGACCCTTAACTCAAGGTGGCCTGATGAAATAATCACTAACCTGAAGTCTGAGTTTTACAGTTTTTCCAGACTGTATTCCGAACATGTTGGCGAACATTCTTTACTGACATTCGGGGACGCTTTCATGGTTTACGCTGAAACATATAAACATGACAGCCTCCTGAATGATTCTGACGACACTATACGCGGAAACTTGGGGCATATATGGCCGGAACATTTGAGCCTTCTCGAGAAACTGAAGAGGTTTGTAGGCTGATATGAAAATTCTCGCTGTCTCCGATGAGGAAAGCAATATTTTGTGGAGTGAAAGAGTTAAGGAAGTTGCACATGATATTGACCTCATAGTTTCGTGCGGAGATTTGCGTAAAGAATACCTTGAATTTCTGGTAACGATGATTAACGCTCCCCTTCTGTACGTCTTTGGGAATCATGACGAGGACGGGCCGGAAGGGGGCATTTGCATTGACGGAAGAGTATACGAGTTCGAGGGGGTGAGATTTTTGGGGCTTGGGGGGTCAATGCGGTACCGTCAGGGAGAGAATATGTACAGTGAAGAAGAAATGACACGGAGATTCTGGAAAGTTTGGCCTAAAATTTGGCTGAAAGGAGGAATTGATGTGCTTGTAACTCATGCGCCGGCGAAGGGATACGGAGACCTTGAAGACATAGCGCACAGAGGGTTTGAGATTTTTAACAGGATAATCGAAAGGTATCACCCTAAATATATGTTGCATGGACATATTCACAGATCATACGGAAGGGGTCAGCAAGAACATGAACATGAAGCAGGTACCACAATCATTAATGTCTGCGTATATAAGATATTAAGATTATAAAATTTATGAGCAATAAGCGAGAATGCGAGAGCTTTACGGGGCTACTTTGACTTGAGTATGTGGCTGCACAAAGAACTATCTACGTAAAAAGTCGGTTGGGACGGATGGTGTACGGTAACAGATAGATTACTCTGAAAACTGCTAAGGCTGCAATCAAGCCTAGCTTTAAGGGACAGGTGAGGAATTTTCTCAGGGGAAACATTTTAGCAGACTTGTATTTTTGTTTGTCGACACAGTAACTTGGAAATCTTCATCATCGTATGTCATCTGTTAAAATTATCATCATCTTCCTATGCTTGTCTACCAGCAGTTGTTTAAATGTTTCATTCGCTACAAATAATCAAGAAAGATTATCAATACGCTAAAAATAATGATTGTAAAAGCTGTATTTCACAAAATTTTAAGAACTCACAGGAGCAGTTGTTGCGGTAGTTAAGCGCGAAGTTATGCCTAAACGCTGGATTTTATAGAAAGCTTACGAAAACTTTACAATACACTTCAACTAATCAATTCAGTGTCTATGCGCCTTATGCTAAAAGAGACTAAACAAGCTATTAAAGCAAAATTTTTATAATCTATAATAAAAAAATATTAAATGTATAAGTTTCACTTCGGAAAGGATTATGTGTTTCTACGAAAGTATTTACGAAGATATGTTCTGCTTTAAGTATGAGGCTGCTCTTACAGGAAATCAGGTGTAAGGAGAATGCGCAATGGACATATTCAATAATAAATATAGTAAGCCCAATTATAAAACAGTAAAAGTGAAAAAATACAAAACTGGCATAT
>CALAUZ010000418.1 GCA_937892105.1 uncultured Fretibacterium sp.
AATATGTTCTGATCTGCAAAGGAATGATATTTGCCGATCAGAACATATTGCTGTCAACATTGGGAGGCTTCGTTGAAACACGCAGAATGCTTTGGCGTACGCGCGCAATGCAGGTGAACGATACAGTAGCGGCAGGGCGTGCAATAGCGTTGTACGAGTGGTTCAAGAGGGCAGTTGACCTTATGCCCCAGCCAGTTGACGCAATGCCGAGAGCCTTACTTCTCCAGAATTTAGGGCGGGTTCAGTCGATACCGTTCGGAAATCAAGTATTGAACATATCGCCTAACCTTCACAGGCCATCATCACGAAACGTGTTCATAGTAGAGATACGCGACAGGGGGTATTCTGAGCTTGACACTGTGAATACGAGGGCACTTGCTTACGTTCCAGGATACTAGTAGATTATTTACATTCCACATTTTAAAGGAGGGGGTTACAGGAGTAAGATTAGGTTCTCGTCAACTTCTTAACTCTAAATTATTCTTGATAATCTTTATCTTTATAGTTTTGATAGTTTTTCTTGATTATTTATATAATATTATAATTAACCTAATGTTTTTTGGCAGTGTTAGATAATATATCTACCGTTAAAAGTTCCGCTGACAATGTCTTGTGATATCATTACGAAAATTTCTCCGAAAGGATTTACATGGGCAATGAGCAAATTCCTTCACACTAAGTATTCATCACTCACACCTTACGACACATCGGAAGAGTCCGAGAGCATGAAGGGCTATATCCGCCTCAACACAAACGAATCACCCTTCCCGCCTTCTCCGAAAGTTACAGCGGCATCATATGAGGCATCGAGAAGCCTGAACTACTACGCAGACCCAGAATGCAGGCTTCTTGCCGAGAAAGCTGCATCAATTTTCGGCATAAAACCTTCACAGTTCGTTTTCGGGAACGGTTCGGACGAGATACTGAACTTCCTTTTTGCGGGCTTCTGCGAGAAAGGTGCGGCATTCCCAAACATCACATACTCATTCTACAAGATACTGGCAAAATTCTACGGCGTTGACTATATCCCTGTCCCGTTAAAGAACTTCAGGGTAGACCCTTCATACTACAAGAACGTTAAAGGCAGGACAATATTCATTGCCAACCCAAACGCTCCGACAGGTCTGGCATCAGGACTGTCTGAGATAGAGGAGATAATCAAGTCAAACCCTGAGAGCCTTATTGTTGTTGATGAGGCATATATTGATTTTGGCGGAGAAAGCGCGGTTAAACTCCTTCCCGAACACGACAACCTGATAATCACCAGGACATTCTCAAAGTCGCGCTCAATGGCAGGTGCCAGGCTTGGCTGGTGCATGACGAGTGAAGATATTGCGCAGGACATTCGGAACATCAAGAACACAATAACTCCCTACAACATCAACGCAATGACACAGGCTGCTGGTATTGCGGCACTCGATGATGAGGAATACACCCGAAAGAACATCAACATGATATGCCGAACACGCGACAACACGAAAACGAGGCTTCAGGAGACAGGGTTTGATGTTCTGGACTCGCAGACGAATTTCCTTTTCGCAAAACACAAGACGATAAGCGGCGAAAAAATCTTCAACGCCCTCAAGAAGTACAGGATAATGATACGGCACTTCGACAATCCTCCGATGATAGCAGACTATAACAGGATAACAATCGGAACTCCCGAACAAATGCAGATATTGCTTGAGGTCATTAAGGGGATAGCAGAGAATGAGGAATAGCAGTATTGTCCGAACCACTAAGGAGACTGACATAACACTAACGCTCAATCTTGACGGTACGGGACAGAATGATGTTGCTGCAGGGTGCGGATTTCTGGATCATATGCTTGTACTTTTCGCCTCACACGGCCGCTTTGACTTGTCCGTGAAATGCAAAGGTGATTACAACGTAGACTTCCACCACACAACGGAGGACATCGGGATTTGTCTTGGACAGGCATTCTCCGAGGCATTGGGCGATAAGAAGGGAATAACCCGTTACGGCAATGTTATTCTTCCAATGGACGAGGCATTAGTTATGACGGCAGTAGATTTTTCAGGGCGGGCGTATCTTGGCTGGAACATGGAGATTACGGCGCAGAAGGTTGGGGATTTCGACACTGAGCTTGCGGAGGAGTTCTGGCTTGGCTTCACGAGGAACGCGATGTGTACTTTGCATTTCCGGCAGTTTTCGGGAAAGAATGCTCATCACATCATAGAGTGTGCGTTCAAGTCTGCGGCAAGAAGTATTGCGCAGGCTGTGAGGATTAACCCTGAGTATGCGGACGAGATACCCTCAACGAAAGGGGTAATATGAACATGGATTATCCGGCACGAAAAACTCTTGACGATAAGGAAATGTTCGATGATGTTGTGAAGGCGATACTGTCAGTTGTTGGTGATGATGCTGTGAGGATAATTCTCTATGGTTCGGTTGCAAGGGGGGATAATACGTGGGAGTCTGACGTTGATATAGCGGTGCTGACCGATAGGGATTATGACCGTAACAAGGGAACAGGTATACTCTCAAAATTGCTTGGTGCACTCAACCTCAAGTATGATACTGTTTTTTCTGTGATTACAATCGACGAGGAAAGCTACAATGACTGGCTGTTTGAGCTGCCTTTCTACTTCAACATAGACGAGGAGGGAATAACTTTATGGACGAGAGAAAACGGAAGGATCTGTCTCGATACCGCTTTAGACGAGCGGAAGAAGAAGTTAATATTGCAAAAAATCTGTTAGCTCTGGGTAATCTCAACAAATCTGCTAACAGCTCATACTACGCAATATTTCATGCCTTGCGTTCTGTTTTGGCTATTGAAGGCTTTGACTCCAAAAAACATCAGGGAATAATCTCACATTTCAATCAAAATTATGTCAAGACCAGAATATTTCCAGCAGAGATGTCTGGCTTAATACAATCTGCTTTTGAGGTTAGAGGCCACGCAGACTACGAGGACTATTACGAAGTATCCCGCGAAGCTGCACAGGAACAAATCAACAATGCTGAATACATAATAAGCATGATACAGCCCTATTTAGAGACAGTATGGGCAGAAATGGAGAGTAAATCATGAACGCAATATTCACCCGCACAAGCACCCGTCAATTCACGCCCCAGAAAGTTGACAGCAAGTACATCATCAAGATACTCCGTGCAGCAATGGCCGCACCCTCAGCCTGCAACCAGCAGCCTTGGGAGTTCTACGTTACTGATGACCAGGAAATCATCACCCGCCTCTCTCAGGTCTCACCTTACGCAGGCCCGGTGAAGAATGCACCCGTTGTAATCGTTCCTTGCTACAACACTGATGGCCTTATAGCAGCTTCTATGGTCGAAATTGATATGGCTATGGCTGCTCAGAATATATTGCTTGAGGCAGAGGAACTTGGATTGGGCGCGGTTATGATTGGTATTGCTCCTATCGAAGAAAGAATGAAAGCAGTTGCCGATATCCTGAAACTACCGGAGAACTTCAAGGCTTTCACAATTATTCCCGTAGGCTGCCCCGTCAACAAACACCCGCAGGAAGACAGGTATGAACCCTCAAAAATCCATACTGTATAAGTACGCCGAATTATTGGCCTCATGCACTCGCGCAAGACTAACAGGTACAAGGGGTGCTGACGATATATATTCCCTTCAGGTTGAGGACTGCTTACCATCGCTGGAATTTCTGCCGTCATCTGGAAACGTTATAGACGTAGGAAGCGGAGGAGGTTTGCCGGGTATAGTATGGGCTGTTTGCCGGCCTGATTTGAGCGTTACCCTTCTCGACAGCGTGAACAAAAAGTGTATTGCCGTCCGCGAAATCATTGACGCTCTGGAAATTCCCAACGTTGAAGTGATCTGCGCAAGAAGTGAGGATTACGCGAAATCACACCGTGAAAGTTTCGACATTGCCGGTGCGCGCGCGTTATCATCTGCCGGAGTTACTGCCGAATTGTTATCGCCTCTCGTGAAACCTGGCGGGCATGTGCTGACCTTCAAGGGCGAAAAAGTACATGATGAATTGTCCGAAGTGTCTGGAAAATGGGGAATGCTTGGGCTGTCTGAACCATCACTGAAGTATTACGGCGGTGAAGATTCTTCAAGGTGCGTTGTAACATGGGAGAAACTCAAAAAGTGTCCGGCCATGTTTCCGAGACGAACAGGGTTAGCCGGAACAAGATTTTTCTGGGAGTGATAACGTTGATGAATCTGAATATTAAGGGTATGCATGATGTTATGATGTTCGGCCGCGTATTATCGGCTGGACTTGTCGTGGCTGGTTATGCGTTTTTGGGAGTATGGGTGTCTCAGTGGCTTGCGGAAAAGGGAGTTAATACTCTTGCATCTCTGTGTGCTGTTCCCGTAATAACGGCGTTCGGAATGTGGCAAGGGTGGCTGTTCCTCACTAAGGGCAGGAAAAATCCCTCCAGCCTTGAAGACCAGAGGGATAAATTACCGTCCTAATATGCCAGCTTGTATATCTCCAGAACGTCCTCCGGCTCAAGCTCCTTCAGCACGCCATAGGGCAGCAATTTAGCCGCGTTCTCCGCGAGACGGTTAATGTCATCTTCCTTAACGCCGAGTTCGCGCAGTGTCGTTGGAGCATTGATATCCTTGAAGAAGTCCTCAAGTGCCTCGATTGCCTCAAGTGCCTTCTCCTCGTCAGTGCCGTCGAAAATGTCGAACACTTCTTCACCAAGCCTCGCGAAAGGAACAGGGTTATCCTCATAGAGATACCTTGCCCATGCAGGCATAATCACCGAAAGAGTTGCACCATGAGCCGCACCAAACAGAAGGCTTACCGAGTGTCCCATCTTGTGAGACGAGAAATCCCCGCGCGGTTCGCGCCCGACCGACAGAAATCCGCTGTGTGCAATCGCTCCGGCCAACGCGTATTCTGACCTTGCGTCGTAATCTTTAGGGTTCTCGATAAGCTCAGGGATTACACGTATCATCGTCCGTATCAGTGCATAGCTCTGGTCGTCAATCATTTCGCATTCTTCGTTGCCGTCAAGTACACGTTCGAGAACGTGCGCGATTATGTCCACTCCGCCGTATATTGTCTGCTTTGCCGGGAGCGTTATCTGGAATGACGGGTCTATCACTGACACTTTGGGATAGAGACAAGGGCTGCTCATCGAGATTTTGTCCTCTGTCTCAGGGTTCGTGATTACTGATATGCAGTTCACCTCGCTCGATGACGCTGAAGCCGTTAATACCCCGTAGATTGGGAGGGCTTTGGTGATTTTTGCCTTTCCGCTGTAGAAGTCCCATACGTCTCCTGAATAACATGCTCCCGCCGCAACAGCCTTTGCAGTGTCGAATGCGCTTCCTCCTCCAACAGGAAGTATTGCGTCAATCCCGCCTGCTTTTGCCCTTGCTACACCTTCACGGACTTTGCTCACTAACGGATTGGGCTTAACGTCATTCACTTCGGAAAACGATATTCCTGCATTGTTCAGCATTTCCGTAACCTGAGAATATGCACCGCTCTTGAACGTTCCTTTTCCGCCGAATACGAGAAGCACTCCTTTCACTCCGTCAGCCTTGAGACGGGGAGCAAGTTCCTTCACCGTATCTTTCCCGAAGATTAAAGCTGTCGGGTTGTGCCACGTAAAATTTTGCATGTTTTATCACCTAGAAGTTAAAGTATTTTTTTGCGTTGCCGTAGCTTATGTTCCTTACAATCTCGCTCAGAGCGTCCATATCGTCAGGATAAAAGCCATCTCTCACCCATTCGCCCAGAAGCCTGCACAGTATGCGCCTGAAGTATTCGTGTCTGGGGTAGCTCAGGAAACTTCTGCTGTCTGTAAGCATACCTATGAAGCCGGGAAGATAGCCCAGACTTGCGAGGGATTTCATGTGCTTGCTCATTCCGTCAAAGTGGTCCTCGAACCACCATGCCGAACCATGCTGTATCTTCGACACTCCTGGAATATCATCGCTCTGGAAGCAGCCGCATACCGTGTCAATCGCCGAATTGTCGTTGCCGTCCAAGCTGTATAGTATCGTCTTTGGGAGTGCGTCAACACGCTGAAGTTCACCGAGAAATTCTGCTGTTTCCGCGCTTGAAGCTGTATTGTTCACACAGTCGTAGCCTGTGTCTGGGCCTAAACGCTCGAACATGGGAATGTTGTTATCCCTTCTGCAGCCGTAGTGTATCTGCATTACCCAGCCTCTCTTGTGGTACTCATGTGCAACGAAAATCATGAATGCCGTTTTGAACTTGTCCTGTGCCTCATCGTTGGGGATATTGCCGTTCATTCTTGCCGCAAATATATCCTCGATTTCCTGCTCTGACGCAAGTGCGCATTTTACAGTGTTGAGAGCGTGGTCGCTGAGTTTGCAGCCATGAGACGCAAAGAAGTCCATACGTTTTGAGAGTGCCGCCTTCAGGCCAGCGAACGATGAAATTTTCACGCCAGATACTTCCGAAAGTTTTGCGAGGTATTCAGGCCATGTTGTTTTCTCAATGTTCATGGCTTTGTCCGGCCTCCAAGCAGGAAGAACTTTCGTTGCGAACGATTTATCACCCGCTATTTTCCCATGCCATTCAAGGCTGTCGATTGGGTCATCAGTCGTGCAGATTGTCTCAACGTTGCTCATTGTGATTAGGTCGCGTACACCGAAGTCGGGGCGGTGAAGTTTCTCGTTGCAGAGCTTCCAGACATCTTCAGCAGTTTTTGCGCTGAGAACTCCCTCATACCCGAAGAACCTGCGAAGTTCCAGATGGCTCCAGTGATACAACGGGTTTCCGACTGCCATTCCGAGTACTTCAGCCCACTTCATGAATTTGTCGTGAGGGTCAGCGTCCCCAGTGATGAATTTCTCGTTCACACCAGCGCAGCGCATTAACCTCCACTTGTAATGATCCCCGCCGAGCCATACTTGAGTTATGCTGTCGTAGTGGAGATTTTCCCAGATTTCTTTGGGACTGATGTGGCAGTGGTAGTCGATGATGGGGCATGATTTTGCTGTGTCGTGGTAAAGTACCTTTGCCGTGTCGGTGTTGAGAAGAAAATCTTTGTCCATAAATGCCATTGCTATATGTTCCCCCTTATTATTTTTAATTACCATGACTGTCCGGCATTCCTCAATTCTGCCTGAGCGTCATTATTTCCGTTCTGTGCTGAAAGTCGAAACCACTTCAGAGCCTCGTCTTCATTTTTCTTTACGCCCCTGCCGTTAGCGTACATTACACCAAGATTGTACTGTGCCTCAGCGTCTCCCTGTTCAGCAGCCTTCGTGTACCATTTCAATGCCTCAGAGTAACTCTGCTTTACACCTCTCCCTGCATAATACATTACGCCCAAGTTGTACTGTGCCTCTGATACTCCGTTATCCGCAGCCCTCATGTACCACTTGACAGCCTCACTATCACTCTGCTTTATCCCGTAGCCTCTCTCGTACATTACTCCGAGATTGTACTGTGCTTCCGGATAATTCTGGTTCGCAGCCTTCCTGTACCACTTCACCGCTTCAACCTGGTTTTTCCGAACGGGGCCGTATCCCTGATCATACATTACGCCCAAGTTATACTGAGACTGTGCATCGCCTTTCTGTGCCGCTGAACGTATAGTCTTGTAGTCGGGGCTGTCGGAGGCATGGGCATACCCGCAAAATATCAGGCAGGCAAGAACTGTAGCTGCAAATCTCCTCTTATTAAATTTCAATATATCACCTCATTTGTCCCTGTAATGTGAGCCGCACTGCGAAATCTCAAGATTGCCGTTGTTAATTCTAAACACAATACGGTTTTTCTTGTCTATGTGAACACTGTAGAAACCAGCTAAATCTCCCTTTAATGGTTCGAGATGTCCTGAGCATTCGTAACCGTTACGGTCTATGTCGTTGATGAGGCTGTTAATTTTCCTGAGAGTTTTCCTATCCTGACCCTGCCAGTATAAATAATCCTCCCATGCTTCATCTGACCATATTTTGCGCATTAATCTGCCTCTATAAGCTCGTGTTCTTTTCCCTCTCCGGCATTCAGTTGGGCTATAGACTTACGTAAACGTTCCATGTTTGCAGGGCTGTAAAACGGGTCTTCGGGAGCCTCTATGTAAAATGGTATGCGCCTGTCTCTAAGCACTCTTACTGCATATACCATAAAAAATGTAGACAGGTTCATTCCCATTTCACTGACTATGCCCTCTAACTCCTCCTTCAGGCTGTCCTCAATTGTAAGCGTTACAGTTGCCATGCTATAACGTTGCTCCCGTCTTGAACACCGCCATACCCTGAAATCCGTTAATCTCGTTCCGTGTCTTCCTGCCCTCTGCAACACTTAATACAAAATTATACAGTTCCCGTCCCTTCTCCGGAATTGTTCCGCTGTCAACAAGAGTTCCCGCATTGAAGTCTATCCAGTTTGCTTTGCGTGAGGCAAGGTCAGAATTACTCGCTATCTTCACCGTAGGTACAGGACAGCCAAAAGGAGTTCCCCTTCCCGTCGAGAACAGAACGATTTGCGCTCCCGCCGCTGCAAGTGCAGTAGAGGCCACAAGGTCATTGCCTGGTGCCGAAAGAAGGTTCAACCCCTGAACAGTAACCTTTTCCGAGTATGCAAGTACATCGTTGACGGGTGCAGTGCCGCTCTTCTGCGTACAGCCTAACGCCTTATCCTCAAGTGTCGTAATCCCTCCTGCTTTGTTGCCCGGTGAAGGGTTCTCGAAGACTGGAAGCCCGAATGACGCATAGTAATTCTTGAAACCGTTTATGAGGTTCACTGTCTTGCGGTATGTTGCCTCGTCTTCGCAACGGTTCATGAGAATAGTTTCTGCGCCGAACATTTCAGGTACTTCCGTGAGTATCGTTGCACCTCCCTGCGATATGAGTATGTCCGAGAAGCTGCCTATTGTTGGGTTGGCCGTAATTCCTGACAGACCATCGCTTCCGCCGCACTTCAGACCGACAATCAGCTTTGACGTTTCGCAAGGTACACGCCTGTCCTGCCTCATGGCATCAATAAGGCCGCGTATAATCTTCATGCCCGCTTCATGCTCATCATTAACGTCCTGAGAGATGAGGAACTTCACGCGTTCATCGTCATAATTCCCCATGTATGGCCGTATGGTATCAATCCCGCTGTTCTCGCAGCCAAGACCAAGCATTAGCACTCCGCCAGCGTTAGGGTGGGTTGCAATGTCGGCGAGTATCTTTCTTGTATTCTCCTGATCATCAGCCATTTGCGAACAGCCGTAAGGGTGTGTGAATGCCCGAACGTTCTCAACGCTTCCCCCCATAAGTTCGAGGGCTTCATGTTCGAGTGCCAGAGCAATATCATTAACGCAGCCCACAGTAGGTATAATCCACAGTTCATTGCGGACACCTACCCTGCCATTTTTGCGCAGATACCCCATGAACTTTCCTGGAATATTTTCTGGAAGACTCGGGTGTGTTGGGTGATACTCGTAATCGTGCGCTCCTGCCAGCAAAGTATGAGTGTTCTGGGTGTGAACGTGATGGCCCTGCGGAATATCACTGCTTGCCCCGCCAATAGGAAAACCGTACTTGATTACGGGCTCGCCCTTGTGTATATCGTGGAGTGATACCTTATGACCCATAGGGATATTTTCGCGAATGTCAAGGCTGAAGTCAGCTCCCGTAACTTTGATGCTCTCTCCTGCATTGAGAGGGCGCAGAGCTACGGCGACAGAATCGGACTCGTTTATGCGGATAAGTTCGTTCATGTGTGAAAAGCCCCCCTGAAAAATTGTTATTGTGACATAAAGTATTATACAGTCATGAAGCGTTAAATAGTTTGTGTTTTTGGCTGGACGTTAGCAAGTTCCGGCAAACATTAAACATGATACAATTACAACGACAATAATGAAAACTCATAGAAGGAGAACTTAATACATGTACAACGCAATACAGGCAAATAAAGATACATGGTGGCTCGGCGTTAATGACTTCAGCACTGACCTGTTCGAGTCTCTCTGGCCTCTTCCGCAGGGAGTTGCCTACAATGCATATGCTGTTCTGGGTACTACAGCAACAGCCGCAATCGACACGGTGAAAGGCCCGTACCTCGACGAATACGTCAACAAACTCACCGAAGCACTTGGGCACAGGACGCTGAACTACCTAGTAGTGAACCACATGGAGCCTGACCACGCAGGTTTAATCTCGCAGCTCAAAGCGATATGGCCTTCACTGAAGTTCATCGGCAACGCTAAAACTGTCCCAATGCTCAAGGGTTATCACGGAATAACTGAGGATATTATCACGGTTAAGGACGGAGACACGTTAGATCTCGGCGGCCATGTTCTGAGGTTCTTTACTGTCCCTATGCTTCATTGGCCTGAAAGTATGGTTACGTTCGACACTACAACAGGGGTGTTATTCTCGAACGATTCTTTCGGCGGCTTTGGAGCGCATGAGGGAGGAATATTCGATGATGAGAAGAATAATTCACGCTGGGAAGATGAAATGCTAAGGTATTACGCCTGCATAGTAGGAAAATACTCCAACATTGTACAGGTTGCCTTGAAGAAACTTGGCGGCCTGCCAATAACAAATATATTCCCATCTCACGGAACATTATTCAGAAAGGACATAAAGCAGGTAATCTCGCTCTATGACAAGTGGAGCAGGTACGAGGCAGAACCCGGTGCTGTCGTGGTGTACGGCTCAATGTACGGTAACACCAGACGCATGGCAGAGGCTGTATGTTCGGGGCTTTCCGGCGCAAAGGTAAAAGATGTAAGGCTCTATGATGTATCACGCACTGACGCTTCATACATTCTCCGTGATATATGGAAGTTCAAGGCATTCGCATTACTGGCCTGCACGTATAACACTCAGCTTTTCCCGCCTATGGAAGCGTTATGTTCAAAGCTGCTCAGCCGTATGCCAAAGAACAAGGTTATCGGTCTTTCAGGCAGCTACACTTGGAGCAAGGGAGCATTAACTGCACTTCAGGAGTATGCAGAGAAGAGTAAACTGGAGAAGGTTGGGCCGGAAGTCGAAGTGTACACATCGCCTACGCCCGAAGATTTAGAGAAACTCTGTGAGCTTGGCAAAAACTTAGGGGAAGCGATTGCATGAGCGAATATGTTACGAGGCCAAAGAGGACGAATGATCTCTGGCTAAGTGAATACAGTACCGACAACCTAAAACTCTCAATGCGCGTAAAATCTATGCTTCACACGGAGACTACGCCGTATCAAGACATGCTTATAGCCGACACATACGAATACGGAAGAGTGTTAATGCTTGACGGTGCGTTCCAGCTCACGGAGAAGGACGAGTTCACGTATTCCGAGATGATGGCACATGTTCCGCTCTGCGCACACCCTAACCCTGAGAAAGTGCTTATTATAGGCGGAGGAGACGGGGCAATAATGCGTGAAGCCCTGAAACATGAATGTGTGAAGAAGTGTACCCTTATAGACATTGACGAACGTGTTATAGCGTGTTCAAAGGAGTATCTTCCGTTTGCCGGCTGTTCATTCTCAGACGCAAGAGCGGACGTGAAGTGTATGGACGCGATGAAGTATATACGTGATACTGATGAACGCTATGATGTTGTTATTGTTGACAGCACTGACCCTGTAGATTTTGCGGCTGGGTTGTTCAGGTCTGATTTCTATGCTGACGTTAAGCGGGTAATGTCGGATAATGCTATGCTTTCGGAGCTTACAGAATCTCCGTTCACTGATACGGACTTAATGATGCAGGCAATTCGGGAAATGCGGAAGGTGTTTCCTCTTGTTCGAGTGTACTGGGGAGTTGTGCCTACATACCCTTCAGGAATGTGGACGTATGGTCTTGCCTCAATGGGCGTTGAACCTTCTGTGCCAGTCAGGACAGTGAACCCGACAAGGTATTACACGAATGATATTCACAGGGCATCGTTTGTGCTTCCGCCGTTCCTTGATGAAATGATACAATGATAGCGACATTCCCCCCGGCCGTAGTGAGCTGAGGGGAATATATTTTGTTTTCTGCCGGCACAAAGGGAAGGTGAATAATCGTGTCATTACAGGTGAAATTTGCGGTACGTTCTGAGACGGGATACAAGAGGAATAACAACGAGGATAACTTTTTCTGCAATGGAATATACATGACGGAATTAGAGCGTGACAGACCATACTTCCTTAACGGTATTGCTTCAGTCCCATGTATATTTGCAGTATTTGACGGTATGGGGGGTCATGAATGCGGGGAAGCTGCTTCACTTATGGCTGCGGAAACCCTAGCGGAACATGCAGAGAAGATACGGTGCGGATCGTTCCGAGAGATTGATGATTATGTTCATGGTGCGGCGATGAGGCTGACTGCAATGATGAGGGAACGCAAAATACTTACAGGTACAACGATGGTGCTTTTGACGTGCCGGGAAAATTCGTTCATGACATTCCATCTTGGAGACTCAAGGGCATACAGGCTGAAGGGTGATACGCTTTTGAAGTCAACGGACGACCACACACTTGCGGCAGAAATGGTGAGTATGGGAATGTTAAGCCCGCGAAAAGCAATGTATAGTCCTTACTGGCATTCACTGACACGGTTTCTCGGTGTTACGGACGAGGTAAAGGCTTCCCCTGATGTGAACGGCCCGTTTGAGTGTATTGAGAACAGGAGGGTTCTTCTCTGCACTGATGGATTGACTGACATGCTTTCCCATCGTGAGATTTCGCAGCTCGTGAAGTCTGGCGAAAATCCTGCTGATACTGTAAATAACCTAGTTGATGCTGCACTGTCTAAGGGCGGGTATGATAATGTAACCTGCATAGTTCTTGATTTTACGGAGGGGGAGTAATAATGAGGCTTGCTTTTGCTTCAAACTATTTTAACCATCACCAGAAGGAGTTAGCTGAGGAGTTCAGGAAGATTTACGGTGATGATTATGTGTTCATAGCATTTACTCCTTTTAACTCTAAACGTCTCGCGATAGGCTATCATGACATGAACGATGAACCCTTTGTGTTTAGAGCTTACGACAGCCCTGAAACGATGTCTGAAGCCCGCAGAATGATAGATGACGCTGAATGTGTAATTATTGGTGGAATGCCAGTGAGTTACGTTAGCAACAGGCTGAAACTTGGAAAAATTACGTTTATGCAGTCGGAACGTTTCTTCAAAGGGCCGCTGTGGAAGGATACCGTGCGTTTTCTGAAATATTGCAGGTATACGGGTGGAAGACATGAAGCCAGGAATGAGAGGGCAAAATTCTACCTTCTTTGCGCCGGAGCGTTCACTGCATGGGACTATAACACTTGCGGACTGTTCAAGGGGAAAGCATACCGTTGGGGGTATTTCCCTGAAGTCAGAAGGTATGATGATATTGACGGTCTTATTTCGCGGAAGGGACAGGGAAGTATTCTTTGGGCGGGAATATTTCTGGACTGGAAGCACCCTGATATTGCTATGAAACTTGCCGGAAGACTTAGGGACATGAATATTCCGTTTCACGTGAAGATTACAGGTTCAGGGGAAATGCAGGAGGAGTTATCGCGTATGTCTGATGATATGTCTCTTGGGAGTGTGAGGTCGTGGGACGAGGGGCCTTGCAGTGTTGCTCCTATTTTGGTATGAAATGCTACAAAAAGAAGCTGCATTGCCAAAACAATGTGGCGTACTTTCGTTGAAATGCGCAGACGCAACTCTATGTTCATCAACAGGTTGCTAAATGAGTATTACGCAAAGAAGGGTATTACACTCTGATATAATAACAGCCAAATTCCACACAAGAGAGGTAACACACAAATGAAGATAGGATTTATCGGACTGGGCATAATGGGAAAACCTATGGCCAAGAACCTCATTAAGGCAGGCCATGAACTCCGCGTTTATGACCGCACGAAAGCCGTAGTCGATGACGTAGTAGCCTTCGGGAACGGAAAAGCCGTAGCCGCCTCAAACGCAGTAGAGGCCGCAAAAGGAGCAGAGCTTGTCCTCACAATGCTTCCCAACTCCCCCCATGTCAAAAGCGTAATGCTTGAGGACGACAAAGTTGCCGACTACATGGAGAAGGGTGCAACATTCATTGACATGTCATCAATCAACCCCATAGCAAGCCGCGAAATCGCAGATGCACTCGCAAAAAAGGGTATAGATATGCTTGACGCTCCAGTCTCAGGCGGAGAACCTAAAGCAATAGACGGAACATTGAGCTTCATGGTTGGCGGGAAAAAAGAAGTTTTCGCAAAGTTTGAACCTGTCCTCAAGGCTATGGGTTCAAGCGTCGTCCTTTGCGGGGAAATCGGCGCAGGCAACGTTACAAAACTATGCAACCAGATCGTTGTCGCCGTCAACATTGCCGCAGTCAGTGAGGCTCTCATGCTCGGCAAAAAGGCTGGCGTTGACCCCGAAGCAATCTATCAGGCAATACGCGGAGGACTTGCAGGTTCAACAGTAATGGACGCAAAAGCTCCAATGATTATGGATCGCAACTTCAAGCCGGGCTTCAAGATTGACCTTCACATCAAAGACCTCAATAACGTAATGGACGCGGCTAAATCCGTAGACAGCCCTATACCTTTGACGGCACAGGTGTTCGAGATGATGAAGATACTTCACGGCGACGGCAAAGGCCAGAATGACCACAGCGCACTCGCCCTCGTCTATGAAAAGATGGCTAACACCGAAATTACACGCGGCTAATCACTTCACAAAGTCTTCATACAGCCTGAATATACTTTACCCTGTGATTGTAGTGCAAATATATACTATTTTCACAGGGTTTAATTCTATCCTCAGGAGTTTATCGTAAATGCGCAGAATTTTTCTCACTCTCTCATTATCATTATTATTATGCACATCTTCACAGGCACAAGATATTTCGCAGGACATCTCCGGCCTGTCGCTTGAAGAATGCCTTATTCTCTCGCTCAACAATCACCCTTCTCTAAGAAAGGCCAAAGCCTCAACACAAGATATCGCCGCACAGCTTGAAGCATTAAGAGCCGCAACAAAAGTTAAGGTTAATCTCTCAGGTTCGGCACGATATAACGGTGATTTTGAGTATTGGGACAGCAGATACCATAACGAGTCATTAACCCTTAACGCCTCAAAGTTACTTTACGACAACAGCCGGAACAAGCTGCAGCGTCAGATACGCAATGAAAGCCTCATGGGTTCTCGCGAAACAGAACGCAACACACAAGTTACCGTAGCCGCAAATGCAAAGAAAGCATATTATGACCTTGTACTGAAATTCCTTAACCGTGATGTTGAACATGAAAAGCTCCGTAACCTTGAGGAACACCTGAAGAATGCTCAGGGATTATACGAAGTCGGCAACAGTGCATACATTGACGTAACGAAGGCTCAGGCTGACGTATCCTCAGCAAGGGTATCTCTCCTCAAGGCCGAGAATGACATACTCGTATCACAGGAGGCCCTGCGCGTTGCAATGGGTACTGATATTAACGGCCCGTTCAACATCGCACTATCAACAGAATTACTGCTTCCACAACCTCCCGAAAACATCAGCTCACTCATAGATACAGCTCTTGAAGACAGGCCGGATTTCCGAAAGCTCTTGCATGACGTTAAAGCCGCAGAACTCACCATAAAGGACACAGCACGCGCAAATTCCCCGACAGTAACAGGCAGCGCAAGTACTTCCGTATCTCACCGTGAAGGCTCATCTGCCACAAAAGATTACTACGTAGGTGTCAGCGTTAATGTTCCAGTTGTTGACGGCGGGGAGGTCAAAGCAAATGTCAAATCGGCAAGGGCAAAGCTTGAACAGACAAACGCTGATGTCGAAACTCTCAGGCAGTCAATCACCTATGCTGTAAGGAGTGCCGCACTGTCCCTCATGAATGCAACTGACAGGGTAAAATCCTCAGAAGAAAGCGTGAAATATTCCGAAGAAAACCTTACACTTGCACAGGGACGCTACGAAGTCGGTGTAGGAAATCCCATAGAGGTAAGCGACGCAGTATCAGCACTGTCAACAGCAAGGTATACATATTACCAGGCATTATATGACGCACAGACAGCAAGAGCAGACCTTGACGAAGCATTGGGACACCTTCCGCCGGAAATTGAGGGGAGAGAAGATTTATGGGAAGCACAGTAGATTTGCACATTCACACGGACGCTTCAGACGGCACGGATACGCCGGAAGAATTGCTCTGGAACATACAGAAAGCCGGAATAAATGTATTTGCCATAACTGACCATGACACCATAAAGGGTGCAATGAAGATGAAGCGGATAATTCCGCCGGGCATAAAGTTTATACAGGGCATAGAGTTTTCGTGCAGGACTGACGGCGGGATTAAATGCCACATTCTAGGCTTGAACTATAATGAGCATAACCCTGATTTTCAGGAGGCTCTGCGTACAGGCGACATTCTGAGGCACCAGAAGTTTGACCTCCGAATAAAGCTGCTGCGGGAACAGTTTGGAATAACGTTCAGTGATGGCGAAATATCATCTCTCAGGAAAGTACCAAGTGTCGGGAAGCCGCACATAGCAAACATGATAGTAATGAAGGGTCTTGCAGACAGCAGGAATGAAGCCATAGACCGTTACATCAACAAATGCAAAACAGGCAACAGCAGGATAGACGCGTCTCTTGCGGTGAAGGGTATTCTATCGTCTGGAGGGATACCAGTCTGGGCACACCCTCTCGGCGGTGAAGGAGAACGAGAATTGCCGGAACAGGATTTCAGAAGGGCATTAGGCGAGCTTATGTCATACGGCTTGAAGGGGCTGGAATGCTGGTACTCGAAGTATGACGTTGCGACATGCAGAAAGCTGGCTGATACTGCGGAACGTTCAGGGCTTTGCGTATCAGGGGGAAGCGACTATCACGGTACGAACAAGTCAATACCATTGGGGAAGCTCAACTCTGACGGTGAAAGCATAAGTCAGGCTCAGCTAAGCATATTACTTAAGAATGTAGGAGGGGACATTACGTTATGAGGGCAGGACTGAAGAAATTATTACTTCTGGGAATATTTGCCGGAATTTGCTACGGCGCATATATGTGGTTCATACATGAGGAACCTGTAGTTTACGGCCTCACAACTTCAGAGATTACGCGCGGGGATATAGTTTCGACAGTAACGGCAACAGGGGAGCTTAACGCAATAAGTGTAGTTGAAATTGGAACTCAGGTTTCAGGGACTGTGCAGGAAATTTACGTTGATTTCAATTCGCCGGTGAAGGCAGGACAGTTGATCGCGCTTATAGATCCTTCGGTTCTGAGATTGACGCTGAACGAATCGCAGGCCAGCCTCGCAGTATACGAAGCCGGAGTAGCCAGTGCGCAGGCTTCACTCAATGACGCGCAGAGGCAGTTAGCCCGCAACAAGGAGTTATTTGCCCGAAAGCTCATAGCACGAAGCACAGTTGACACGAGCGAAACTGACGTAGCACTGAAGAAAGCATCGCTGCAGGAGGCGAAATCCCGCGTAATTCAGGGCAAAGCGGCTGTTGAACGCGCCCGGACAAATCTGAACTATACCCGCATAACTTCCCCTGTGAATGGCGTTGTCATAGACAGGCAGGTTGATGCAGGACAGACAGTAGCCGCAAGTTTGCAGACACCTACGCTTTTCAAGATAGCGGAAGATTTGACACGTATGCAGATAGAGACTAAGGTTGACGAGGCTGATATTGGGACGGTTGCAGAGGGTCAGAACGTTACATTCAGGGTTGACGCTTTCCCTGACGAGACGTTCAACGGGCGTGTCGTGCAGGTAAGAATTGCCCCCAACACAAGCGAAAGCGTAGTAACTTACACCGTAATAATCCACGTTGAGAACCCTGAACTCAAGCTAAAGCCAGGAATGACCGCAAACGTTTCGATTGAGACAGCGAAAGCCGCCAATGTCCTGCGCATTCCCGTAGCGGCACTTAGATTTACACCGCCTGAAGGACTGCTCAACACAATATCATTCGACAGGGACATACTAACCGCAAAAAAGACCCTCGACACTGGGACTGTATGGCCGGAACATGATGGGTTAATGATGCGTCCTGTCCAAGTGGAGATCGGGATAACTGACAGCAAATATACCGAGCTTGTAAGGGAGAATACGGACAGGAGGCAGGTATTGCGTGAGGGCACTGAACTTGTCGTAAACGCTCAGGAAGGTATAACTACGGGCAAGACTACGACAGGCGGATTATTCGGCGCACCAAGAGGAGGAAGACGCGGCGGAGGCCCACGATAATGAGCATAATAACGGTCAGGGATCTCACGAAGATATACAGGACTGGCGATATAGAACTTCATGCGCTTGATGGTGTTTCATTCACTGTTGAGCGCGGTGAATTTGTGTGTGTTATGGGGCCGTCAGGTTCGGGTAAGTCTACGATGATGAACATTCTGGGCTGTCTTGATGTTCCAACGAGCGGGCATTACGAGCTTGATGGTGTGAACGTCAAAAATCAGAACAAAGCTGAACTTGCTGACATCAGAAACCAGAAACTAGGCTTTGTGTTTCAGGGTTTCAACCTTCTGCCCAAAGTTGACGCTGTAGAGAACGTTGAACTTCCTCTGCTTTATCGCGGAGTATCTTCTTCTGTCAGACGAAAGGCGGCAGTTCATGCGCTGGAACGAGTTGGCCTGGGTGAGAGGCTTCATCATCGTCCTGCGCAGATGTCGGGCGGTCAACAGCAGCGTGTTGCGATAGCGAGGGCAATAGTTGGTGAAGCACCGATAATTCTGGCCGATGAACCTACGGGGAACCTTGACACCAAGACGACAGTTGAAATCATGAACATCTTTACGGATCTGCACAGGCAGGGTATAACGGTGATACTTGTAACGCATGAGCCGGAGATTGCGACATGGAGCGAGAGGGTATTACGTTTCAGGGACGGGAAACTGATAGCTGACGAGGCAGCACCGAAACTTGAGGAGCTTGACACAGAGGCCAGGCCGCAACAACAAAACCAACAGGCAGGGATAAACACATAGTAATCCCTGTTCTGTATTTGCCTGAACAGCAACACTTCTGGAAACTAGCTAAACATTCCCCATATTCATGCCGAATAATGACATGTTAGGAAACATGAGGGATTAGCAAGCCATTAACATAGTAACTGAAATCTCAGGGGTAATCACTCTAAAACTATAACACCTTCGAGATGATGAGCAGGGCAGCGACAGCAAAACCCGAAATTTTTGCGAAATCCCTGTATACTTTCATGGCGTGTTCATAGTCTGCATGAGGAGAATGCGCTAACATTTTTGCTTTCATATCCGTATCATGATTATACGTTTGACTTGTCATGAGCGTTATATCCTTTCGTTCTGTGTATGTTTACGTGAAAATTGTAGATAAACGAAATATAACATATATTGTCGTAATATAACATATATTACTGTAAAATCATTCGGTAATTTTATGTATAAACTCTGCGTAAAACTAAACTATTTCGTATTGCCGAACGCGCTCCTGCCTTGATACTTGAGGCCAATGAAGCATTATTTGCAACTGCATTCCTGGAAACATCTGCGCTCCCACAAATATAGCCTGCTATTCCACCCGCAGTATAATTCGCTTCTACTCTTGAGCTTGTCATAAGCCTGTTACCGCTGAGAGTTCCACCGTTAATATATCCTATGATACCGCCAGCCCACTGGCAACTGTCCACTGTGCAGTTTGTTACTGTGTTGTTCCTGATTGTTCTATTGCCGATAGCTTCTCCGACAATGCCTCCTGAGAACGACAGGTAAATATCCCTGCTGTGTTAAGGTTCTCCAAAATATAAGTATAAATGCGGTGATATTCATATTGCTTACTGTGCAGTTCTCTATAATTCCTCCGTGAACACGCCCTGCGATACCTCCGGCGTATTGGAGCCTAACTTCAGTAATTCTTGTACGCATCACCTGCTGTAACAATATCATTGCTGTAGCCTGATGAGCCTGTAAGATGCAAGTCTATGGACACGTTCAGGTTCTTCACAACTATTCCATCGGCACTGATTACTCTAAATTGCCATTGATATTCCTTATCCTGTGCCCCTTGCCGTCGAAATGCCCCGTGAATGGATGTTCTGCCGTACCGATTGCATTGCCTAGTACGCTGTTAAATTCTGTATCCCTTCTTATAGTGTAGTACATGCCAGATGCTTCCGTGCCATTTTTGATGATGCAAGCACAAAAAAATCCCCCTGCCGTGAATGACAAGGGGATTGATATTTTTCTGAGCGTCAAGCCTTACACGTTTTCGCCAAACTTCACATCAGTGTAGTCATCGCTGTTGGTTAGAAGAAGAACTACGGTATCGGAGTGTCCTGCCTTCTTGATTTTCTCGCGGTCGAACTTCATTATCTTCTGCCCCTTCTTTACCTTGTCGCCCTCTTTGACGAAATCTTCAAAGCCATCACCCTTCATCTCAACAGTGTCAACGCCAACATGAATAAGCACTTCCATGTCATTCTCGCCGGAAATGCCGATTGCGTGCTTGCTCTCTGCCACTGAGGAAATCTCGCCGTCAATGGGAGCGTAAACATACTCGTCTTCAGGCTGAATGCCAACACCCTGTCCAAGTGTTCCAGCCGCAAACGTCGGGTCAGGAATATCGGTGTAGGGGATAACCTTCCCTGCTGTACACTGTGCAATCTCGCCGGCTGATGACGTTATGACTGTCCCAAACTCTATTGCGCCCTCTGGTTCTGCTGAAGGCGCGGGAGCTGCCTCTGCTTCGGGAGCTTCTTCCTTCCACATAATCCATGACAGAACGAACGCTATACCGCCGGAAATTGCAAGAAGTATCGAGTACTGAATAGGCTGCTGAATTGTTAGGTAGCCGGGAATACCTGTTACACCGTATGCCGCCGCGCCTATGCCTGAGAATGCTCCGTAGAATGCTCCGACTGTTCCGCCGATCATTCCTGCAATAATGGGCTTGAAGAAACGAAGGTTGATACCGAAGATTGCAGGTTCAGTGATACCGAGTGCCGCAGAAAGTGATGAAGGGATAGCAACGACCTTTGTCCTATTCTGGCGAGCCTTGAGACCTACCGCGAGACATGCTCCGAACTGTGCGAAGTTTGCCGCCGACGCTATGGGCATCCACGTATTCAGACCGCCCTCAACAGCAAGCATTCCTGCCTCTATGACGTTGTACATGTGGTGAAGTCCCATGACAACCGTCCAAGGATAGATTGCGCCCATTACTGCTGAACCGAAGGGGTTTTTAACGAGTATCTGTGCGCCTGCAAGAACCCATGACTCAAGCTGTGAGAATATCGGCCCAATAATCGTGAACGTGAGGAATGTTGTAAGAAGTACTGTAGTGAACGGGACGACAAAGAGGTCAATCATTTCCGGCACATGCTTATGCAGCCATTTCTCGATTGAGCACATCAGCCACACTGCAATTATAACGGGGATAACATGTCCCTGATAGCCTACCTTGCTGACACGGATAACGAAGTTCAGGAAGATGAAGTGCCATTCGCCGGGAGTTGTTGTTCCTACTGCCCAAGCGTTGAGAAGGTTGCTATGTATCATGGCCAGGCCTATGACTGCACCTAAGAATGTGTTTCCGCCGAATACACGTGCTGCTGAGATTGCGACTATGACGGGCAGGTATGCGAACGCTGTATTTGCTACCATGTCGAGGAAGTCATACCATGATGTTGACGCAAATTCGGGGTAGACTTTGCCCATTGCCTCGACAAATCCCATCATTAAACCCGACGCAACGATTGCCGGAAGTATGGGGACGAAAACGTCTCCAACAGCCTTCAACATACGTTTCCAGATGGGCTGGCCTGCTGCTGCTGCTGCTTTAACGTCATCTTTTGTGGCCTCAGTCATTCCCGTAACGCTAAGAAACTCTGCGTATACTTTGTTGACCGTGCCTGTTCCGATGATGAGCTGGAGCTGTCCGTTGTTCTCGAACATTCCTTTCACGCCGTCAACGTTCTCAAGGGCTTTCTTATCGACTTTGCCGTTATCCTTGATGACGAGACGAAGCCTTGTGGCGCAATGAGCTGCCTGGACGATATTTTCACGTCCGCCGATGTGGGAGACTATTTCCTCCGCACATTTCCTGTAATCCAGTGCCATAATAATATTACCTCCTGAATAAATTAGATGAGCTTTAATTCTGCAAACGCTTTCGCTAAACCGTCCTCACTTACTGACGGGCATACCATGTCAGATAGTGATTTGAGTTTTTCCGAACCGTTTGCCATACAGACGCTGTAACCAACTGTCTGTATCATCTCCAAATCATTCATGCTGTCCCCAAAGCCTACAGTCTCGCTTACCGGAACATTAAACCTTTTGCATATTGTTTCAACGCCAAGTCCTTTATTGAACTCTTTGTTGATGATTTCGCCGTTTATGCAGCTTGATGAAGAGCCTCCTACCTTGACTTCCTGCATGACGAAGTTGAACCTGTCGCCCAAAGCCGCTTTAGTCTCGTCGAGCTGGGACATTTTCATGCACATTATGACAACCTTGTAGACTGGTGAACCGTCATACTGGCTCATAGGCTTAATGCCGAGATTACCTGCCAGAGCCTTGCGCCAACGTTCAATCTCGCTGTTCCCCTCGCCCTGAGAACTGAGGAAGTCGCCGAGATTTTCGTCCCCCCACGAACCTTTTTCCGCCTCAATCGTGCAGAATACGCCCTGATTGTGGAGAGCGGTTAATGCGGTATCTCTTTCCGCGTCAGTCATGGGGTGATCGTAGAGTATTTCGTCATACTTTTCCCCTACAGCAACATAGCCGCCTGCGCAGGAGATGTAGCCGTCGAACTGGTAACGCAGTAAAGGTTTGAGCATGTCAGGGTTTCGGCCTGTACAAAGGAATACTTTGTGTCCGTTTGCGCGTGCCTTTGCGATTGCGTCAACCGCGCTTGCAGGGGGAGTATTTTCGCCCGGTGCGGTGAGTGTTCCGTCAATGTCCAGAAATATCAGCTTCAAGATTATGTGCCTCCTTAGTGTAATGTTGTTGCCTCAGCTCGTAATGACGCTATGTATTCGGGTGTCTGCTGGACTGCCTGAGCTATCTGTTCGTCAGTCATAATTCCCAATCCAATAAGGTAACGGGCTGTTGCTGCGTTTGCTTCTGCACGTCCCTTTGCAATTCCAGCTGCTGTTGCTCTTTCCGTTATTTGCTCCTCAAATGTCATCAGCCGCACTTTTTTCCCCTCCAAAAACTCTATCTCGTTCTCGATGAACTGCATTCTGTATTCCTTCCTGCTGTTCATCATCAGAAATTCGAGAAACCGCATGAACATTCTACAGTCTCTATCACTCCAGTCCTTTGACTTCAGAACTCTCATTACTTTTAGCATATACTCTAACTTTTTCCTGTCAGACCTTCGGTACTTTGCAGCAACCTTCACTGCGTAAATGAACAGTTTAACCGGGCTGTCGCTGGCAAGTAATTCGTCATCGTCATACTTATATGCCTTGACTGTGTGATAACTGTACTCTGTCTTTGTCCCGAAAACATCAGCGCGATATATGCTTGGGTCTCCTTCCTTCTTTGGACGCTTTGCCGTAAGTATTGCCATTGCCGCAGGGTGCTTTCCGTACTTCAGGAATATAATGCAGGAATAACGGAACATTCTCAGGGAAATAATTTCCCCGCCCTTACCCTGAACTTCTATATGGAGCAATACCCATTCTTCCCTGCCGTCCTTGAGGTATATCTTGAGCAGGTTATCCACGTACCATTTCGATACCGCCTCACTTCCGCCGTCTGCTTCCTGCGATATTTCGTGCATTTCCTTATCCAGAAATTCTGCACCCCGTTCAATGTCAGCAGCTTCGTACAAATCCGGAATGAAGTCGCGCAGAATTACAGGCCAGAAATCCCGGATAAATTCCTTCCAGATACCGTCGAAATCATATGGGCTGTCGGTTATGGTGATATCGTTATCAACCATAGAGCTAGAGAAACTCCTTCGCAAAAATTTTGTAAATGGTTTGAAATAAAATCGTGAATGAAAAAATTATATCCGTAAACTTTTTTTGAGGCAACCAATAAAGACAATGAGGATTAACGATTAGTATTAATGACGATATCCCAAATACTCATGGCATGAGTGATATAATCCCTTAAACTCACTAATCCAGGAGACGTTTACATGGCACATTTAGGCCTTCACAATCACAGCAATAACATAGATATGCTCCATGGCCCATTACTCGGAAAGATAATGATATTCTCACTGCCATTAGCAGCAAGCATGATGTTACAGCAACTCTTCAACTCAGCAGATGTCGCAGTAGTAGGACGCTTCGACAGTCCACAGGCAATGGCGGCAGTTGGGAGCAATGGTGCGGCAATAAATCTCATGGTCAACCTCTTTGTCGGCCTCTCAATCGGGGCTAATGTAGTTGTGGCACGTTGTATAGGGCGTAACGAAACTAGCAAGATACGCGATGCCATACACACATCAATAACCCTCGCACTAATCAGCGGGGTATTACTCCTGATATGGGGACTGGCCATTGCAAAACCTATACTTACCATCATGAACACTCCGGAAGATATTATAGATTTGGCAGTCGTATATTTCCGCATATACTTCTTAGGTATGCCGTTCATAATGCTCTATAATTTCGGCTCTGCCATACTCAGAAGCAAGGGAGACAGCAAACGTCCTTTATGGTCTCTGGGAATAGGCGGGGTAATAAACGTAATACTCAATCTTATATTCGTTATAGGCTTCAGGTTAAGCGTAGTAGGGGTAGCACTCGCAACAGTAATATCCAACATAGTAAGTGCAATGATGATAATGTATTATCTTATTCACGAGGAAGAACCTTTCAATTTCAGATTGAGGGACTTGTCATTACGCAGAGAATATTTCACGCAAATATTGAAGATAGGACTTCCCGCAGGAATACAGGGAATGTTATTCTCCATCTCCAACGTAACAATACAGACGGCAATTAACAGCTTGGGTTCATACGCAAGTGCAGGGAGTGCGGCGGCGTTGAATTTCGATTTTCTGACGTACTATGTTGTTGCGGCGTTCACACAGGCGGCAGTAACGTTCACGTCCCAGAATTTCGGGGCAGGAAGCTATGACAGATGCAGAAAGGTTTTTGCCTGTACGATGGGTTCTGGATTATTCTTCACAGGGTTAGCGTGTCTTATCTGTGCCGTGTGGAAGACCGAAATACTCAGCCTTTACACCGTAACTCCTGAAGTCCTGCACTATGCCGAAGTCAGAATGATACATGCTGTAGCGTTCCTGTGGCTGTGCAACATATACGAAGTCAGCGGCGGTTGTCTGCGAGGTATGGGGTATTCAATGCTGCCGTCAATAATTGTGCTGTTAGGGTGCTGTGTCCTGCGAATAGTCTGGGTGTATACGGTCTTTGCGTGGCAGAATGATTTTGCGGTGTTGATGGACGTGTATCCTGTTTCGTGGATCATTACGGGGGCAGTTACGATGATTGCGTACTGGATTATGAGGCGTAAAGTCTTCGCGTAGTAAATGTAATTAAACCTCCTCCCGTATATTCTGAGAGGAGGTACTGTACTAAAGCCCGTATCGCTTTATACGTTCCTGTGCCTTATCATAGACTTCTTCGTCTTCACGTGCACCAATTATTACAACGAGCATTTCTGTCTCTGTTAGTATCAGCTTGTAGATTACCCGCAAGCCTTCTCCCTTCAGCTTGATTTCCAGGCAGTTGGTGAGGTTGACACCGCCTTTGTTACCAAGTTCAATCCCATAACCGCCCCTGCTGCGGGGAAGAGGATTGGTTACTGTTTTGTCGACAGCCTTTGCTACTTTGCGGCTCTGACTCCCGTCCAGTCCTTGCAAATCTTCCTCAGCTTCAGGAAGGTATCTTATGCTCCAGTTCATTCCAGCTCCACGTCCTCCATAGCATCAATTTCCTCCTGAGTTATGCCGAGTTTCCTGTAGACTTCCTCTGCGGTAAGCAGCCGAGACGGGTCAAAATGGCTCATTC
>CALAUZ010000419.1 GCA_937892105.1 uncultured Fretibacterium sp.
AGGAACAAAGTAGAGCAAACTTTCACAGCTTTTGAACACCCTTTTCGTCTTCTTAATGTATAATTTTCCTCGTTAAGGAGATGGCTTTCGTGAAAAAGAAATCTGCACCAAAGAAATCCACACCATACGATGATGTCTATAGAACTATGATGAATGACTGCATTAGGCTTCTCATCCCTCTCGTCAATGAAGTTTTCGGCAAGCATTACACGGGCAACGAGAAGATTGTTTTCCATCCTAACGAGCATTTCATTAACCAGCAGGACGGCAGAGAAAAGAAACGCATCACTGACAGCTCCTTCTCCATTATCTCAAGCGATGGCACTGAAGAAAAATTCATCATCGAATGTCAGTCAAAAAACGATGACACTATGCTCATCAGAATTTTTGAGTACATTACTCAGGAAGCTCTCGATTCCGGCTCTGTCTCTAATTATCAACTCATTGTTACTATACCTAATGCCGCTGTCCTTTTCCTGCGCTCAAACAGTAATACTCCTGATGCCATGAACATCATCATTAACACTCCGGGCGGTTCAGTCTCCTTTGATGTACATATCATAAAGGTCAATGCTTACTCTTTACAGCAGCTTTTCGACAAAAATCTCTTCTTCCTTCTGCCTTTCTACATTTTCAACCTTGAGGATGACTTCCCGAAATACAACAAAGACAAGAAAGCATTAGAGACTTTGAAAAGTGTATATGCTGACTTTATGCTCAGGCTTGAAAAAGCCATGAACGATGGACTAATATCAGCCTACTACAGAAGAACCATCCTCGATATGAGTAAAAAAGTTCTTGAAAATATCGCCGCTAAATATCACAATATTCAAAAAGAGGTGAATAACATTATGGGCGGACAAATTCTTGAACATGAAGGCAAAACTATTTACAACGCCGGCCTTAAAGAAGGTATCGCTGTTGGTGAGGAACGTGGGAGACGCGAAGCTAACTTTGAAACCGCTAGACGTTTACGTCAAATGGGCTTGAGCGACAATGATATTCATCATGCTACAAACCTTTCACTTGATGATATACGCATATTATGATACTTAACTCATAAAAACACGAAATATTGCACTGCTGATTTTAATATACAGTCTACGGCGTGTTTTACGTTTTAGTGAAGAATAACGATTTTCTCGCAGCCCCTTATGCCTCAGTTGATCTAGATATCTACTAAATAGAAGCAAAAGAAATAATGTTCTTCACGATTGAATGAGAAAATGTAACTGTGAAATATCCTTAATCTCAAATTTTCACTGCGTGAAATAGAGTTTAAGCTCCGTGCAAAGACATCACTGTAAAAGCATGTAGCAATGATTACCGTGCAAATAATACACATTCACCGAATGAAATAAATCCAGCACTGCCTGTAACCGAGTATAAATCTTTCAGCAGCTCTTCAGTGAACAGAATAGGCGCATCTTCAGCAGAAGTTATAAAATGCCTCAGGCAAAATTCATAATCACTGCGGATACTTTTTATCAGTTTCGGAATCGTCCAGATGTGTTCAATTTTATGGTAAACGCTCACTGCTAATATAGGCTTGAAACGCGCTATTACAGCAGCAGCACCTTTTATCACGTCAACTTCTGCTCCTTCTACGTCAAGTTTTATAAAGTCCACTCTTTGTAGATGCTTTTCACGGACATAATAATCCAAGTCCACAATGTCGGCTGAAGATGTTCCTGATTCTTTCTCTTTAGTAACAAATACTTTGCAGGGATCATGAGTGTATTTCGCTGTGTGTCTGAAAGCACCCAATCCGAGATTCTCAACACAAAAATTTTTTTCCTCCGAGCACTTTTTTGCCAACCTGAAATTTTCTTTGTCAAGCTCAAAGGCAAAAACACGATAACCCATTCCCGAAAATTTTGCCGAAGTGCTGCCGTCGCATGCTCCTCCGTCGATAACGACAGCTCCTTCATCAGGCATGAATCCTTCACAGATATACAGCGGAGTCTCTGCGAAAAATGCCGCATTAAGATTCCTCGATGCTTTTGCTCGAATGAATCCCAGAAAAGTTTTTCGGGAATTTTCATCTGGCAACATTCTGTACACTTCTAATAGTTCATCAAGATTCTTCATGTACATATCATAAATTTCTTCGGTACGGTATTCGTCAAGCGACATGACTATAGTAGGGATTTTTTTCAGCTCAGGTATTCTCATGAAGGCCGCTTCCATTTTTCCGCGCACAAAAACGCACCCGAATTTTTCCGTGCTGCGCGAAACTTCATGGAGAGCAATCACATCCTGCGCGAACGTCTCATTCCCTGATACGCTTTTCACTATCACAGCTGCAATATTGACCCCCTTATCACGTAAAATTTCAGCAAATCCATGCGGACTCTCAAAGTCAAAGCAGGCAGACGGAATCTTTTCCTGAATAACCCTGCGGAGCATGGCCGTATAGTGTTCCTCATAAATTCTCTTAACTGTCATGATAAAGTTTTTCATTTTTTGTCCTCATATCTTTTACGTATATACTCCCAAGTTGTTAGGGGCAGAAATTTTTTGCAAGCCTCTATTTGCCCTTGCTTAAGTAATCTGCGTATGGCTGACGCGCTTATAATTTCCCCGTCTTCTGCCGTCAGTCTGGGAATTTCTATGAACTCAATTCCGAACTCAGGCAGTAATATTTTCATCGCAAGATTATATTTTTCTGTCAGAGTGTCAAGAGGTTCTGTGCCTGCAAATCGTTTTCTTATTCCCAGTACGGGAGCTATTGCCTGAGCGAAGATTTTTACATCGGCGGCAGGAGCAATAACTGATTTTCCTTGCAAGGCTTCCTTCTGGAAGTAGTCAGCGAAAGTTACGAGAGAAATAATATATTTTCCACCCGGCAGGACTTTAACATTCTTCAAATTGCTACAGCCTTCTTGCACTAATTGAAACCTGCTTTTGAAATCAAACTCTGAGCAGTCTTCCTCAACAACAAAAACGTAAAGAAAATCCGTCTGCTTACATGCGCTTTCTATCAAAAATTTATGACCAAGTGTGAACGGATTGCAATTCATCACTACTGCGCCTACGTTTTGTGCCGGCACTCTTTCTTTCTCAAGGCCTGCAAGAAAATTTTTGAGACCGGGACTTCTTATCAGCCTTTCTGAATTTGGGACTGATGAAAACATTGAAGGGATAAACGCCGTATCTTTTTGTTCACATTCAGCGCGTGATGTAATTTTCAGCGATAAAAATTCCGCGATGATTTCATTGCCCTGTGCATTAAGGTGATGGCCTGATTTTGAGTCCCGAAAAGGTTTACTGAATTTTACCCCACTACTACTGAATATATCAGAGAGAGAAAATTTATCGCAGAGATTTTCCCTGAAAGCATAGCACCATACCCCTCCGTTTATGTGAATGACTATATCCCCAGCGCAAAATCCTGTGTCGGCTATGCGGTAAAGCTCATTCACTGATGCACCAGAGAAGCCGCCGTTATTCCCGCAGTTGATAACCCTGAATTTTTCCGCGCGATCGTTAAGATACTGCTGAAGAAGAGCTGCTATTGTATGTTCATCGTCAGCAAAAGTACCAATGACTGAACACGGCCCGAACATAAATATTTGCTGGTCAAAATTCTGCGGACTGCCCGGTATCAGCCTTATTCCGCCAGCAGTACTCCAGCCCTCTGCGATTTTGTCAGAATGAACAAGATAGTCATCCTCAGGGCTGCCAAACGTCAGCAGGGAAGTATTCATGCGCTGTGAATATTCTGTGCGGAAGGTATTTTCACTCTGGAATCTTTCTGGGGCTTCAACGTAGAAATATCTGACGCTGTGTTTGTCAAGAAACCGGCGGATCTCTTCCGCGAGAAGGTTGGCGTAAAGTTTTTGCGCGCTGAATTTGACGCAGGGAAAATTGTCCCATACGTCAGCAATATACACGAGAAAATCAAAATCTTCATTGATAAATTTTTCAACCGGATCATCAAAAACTGTTATATCTGCAAAATGCCTGAAGTGCTCATAAAATCCTTCGAGAGGAGGAGACATTGACGAGATTAATATGTGCTTTCTGTCTTCGAGAAACTCTACTATAACGTCATCGCTTAGCATATCCCAGTAACACGGGGGAAAATTCTCTTCACAGTCTCTTGTCAGTAATTCATTGCCGATTCTGCATGATGATGTGGCTTTTTCGCTTCTAACAATGGGAAGTTCACGGAGTCCGGCTGATAAAAATTGTTCGACTGCTGACACTTTTATCTGCGTTTCATTTTCCGACCATCTCAGAAATATATCACTGCGAACCGACACACTTCTGCGCGGAAAATTCCGGCTGAAATCTTCACGGGTTATTACTCCGGCTAAATTCCCGCTGTCGTCTGTTATGGTTACTGTGAATGCTCCGCTGTCAAATTTTCTGATTATCCCGGCAGTTGACAGCTCATTTACTTTCAGGACTGGCAAATCTGAAGGAAAGTAACAGAATTTCAGCATATTTCCGAGCTTTTTTGAGTGTAGTTTCCCCCACAATTCGTGAATGCTGATCTTTCTGCACGGCGGGAAAATATCTTCCGAGTATATCAGCAGGCTGTTTACTCCGTTCAGCGCATCGCCGATATTTTCAGGGGTCAGTAGGAACAACTTCAAGCGTCCATTGAAATGTCTATAAAAATTGAAGAGGTTTATATCTTCAAGGGATGAGAGGTAAATTTTTGCTTTCACAGAAAAATCTTCAGACGGCCATGAAAATTTTTCCCAATCATAAACTTTTTCCATCTGTCTGTCAGGGAGTAATGCCGAGTTTTTCCATGCGGTTCACGAAATCAGAATCAGCTAAAAGTTTCTCGCAGCCTTCAAAAATTTTTTTCCCAGTTATCACATCATCATTCTCAATGTGAAACTCTTCAAGCCTCCTGCATTCAGCAAAAGCACCGCTGCAAATTTCTTCTACGCTTTCAGGGATCGTGAGGCTCGTTAAACTTTTGCACCGCGCAAGAAGACCAAGATTAATTACTTGGAGGCTCCTCGACAAATGAACACGCTTCAAATTCCTGCATCCTAAGAGAATTTCTTTGCCTGTGCTTGTAACTGAGTCCGGCATGTCGAAATGTTCAAGCCTCCTGCAAAGAAAAAATGCTCCGTTCTCGATACGTTCTACAGCATTGCCGAGAAAGACTGCCCTGCGCAGATTAAAGCAGAACTCAAAAGCACGCTGCCTGATAATTTTTACGTCAGATGGAATTTCTATGTACGTCATAGAAGCACATTCCTCAAATAAAGCCTTAGGGATTTCCTCAAGGTACGGCGGCAAAACTACATTTTCCAGAGATATGCAGCCCTCAAAAACCTCATCGCCCAAAACTTTCACTGATGGAGGAATATTTATCGCCTTCAAGTTCTCGCAGAATGAAAACGCATTGCTCCCGATTAATGTCAATTCAGCACCTATATTCACGGTTTCAAGCATGTTGTTTTCAGTGAACGCTTCAGGAGCTATTGCGGTTATTTTGTAGCCCTCAGCTTCGGCGGGAATTTCTAGCTTAGGTGTTAATTCACGGCATCCTGTAACAGCAGCTTCTCCGTTGGCAAATTCATACGTCAGATTCCCGGTCATTGTTTCCCTTCTCCTGTTAGCCAGTCGCTTAATTTGGGATGAGTGTCACCTTTCTCCCACTTTACTTTTTCTGTGTGAGCTGAACAATTTTTGCACGTCTCATTAGGAGTTTCAAGGAACTCTATTACCTCGCGCCCGCTTTCAACGGAATAGATATTAAGCCGCCCGCCTGTGATGAATTTCGCGCCGAAATAGTTATTCATATCCTGCACGACCATCGGAACAGTACAGCGTGATACGTTGCCGTCAAAAAGGTTATATGCTTTGTTGCACCCGCAGTTACGCACAACATCTTCAAGAGCAGCTTTATTATTAAGGACAAGAATTTTGTTGAACAATCTTTTGTCGGTGAGATGATAGCACAGATTCTCATGATGGAAAATTTCTTCGAGGCTCATTCGCTGCTGTGATGTCATTACGGGGAAGCAGGTAACTTTCATCATTACGCTGCATTCACGGCAGACGCTCCAAAATTCAGACGGCATTTCAGGCAGAAGAAGTCCGTTTGTCATGAGGCTGATATTTGCTGAGGAGTAAATTTTTCTGACCAACTGAAATATTTTCATTATATCCGGGTGCAGCAATGGTTCTCCGCCAAGTATATTTATATTGAGGATGTTTATTCCAAGATACTTTAACCGGCTCAGATCGTCATTCAGTTTCTGCAGGTCTAAGAACCATTCCGGCATTATCGGCGAGCATGACGAACAGCCCTTACAGTTCAGGTTGCAGTGCCGCGTTGCCCAAAACTCTATGTAGTCAAGATTTATCATATGGCCTCCTCATTTTATGGTAATGTTCGATGACTGACAGCAATATATTATCCCATGAAAAGCACTTGAGAACTTTCCGCGCCTTTGTAACTTCTTCGTGTGATATGTGCGGAATTTCACCGCTGAAGGTTGCGTAACCGAAGTAAGTTAATGTACCGCCGAAAACTGTACGCAGCACCTTGTTTTCCTCAGCGATAACATTACAACCGGCTTTTAATCCGCGAAGTATCCTGTCATGAATGCATACAGAAAAATTCGGGCTTATGTGAAGGGCATGTGTATAGTGCGAAAAGATTTCATGCAGATTGTCATAGGGCACTTTGCCGATATAAAGCACGTTATGTTTCTGAAGGATGCTTTTTTCGGAAATATCTCCGGCCAAGATCAGCGGGAAATGATTAATTCTCTGCAGAATATTTACTCTCTTTACGCTGCGGATATAAGAATTTGTGAGCCTGAAAAATTCTTCTCTGTCGTCCGGCTCATTATCCGCTACAAACTTTTTGTACCGCAAAACGAATGAAGCATCAAGGTTACTAGTCATAGCATTTATGAATCTCCAGATGATATTACGCTGCCGAGACTGCATTATCTCATCTCTCAAAGCGTCAATGCTTTTAACCTGCCCCGCAAAAATAATTCCGTTCTCGCGTTTACTGCCGACTGATTCGTTTCCGTCAAGCTCAACGCCGAGCGGAAGCCACAAATAATTTTCAGGCGGTTCATCGTACATTTCAGCAAATTCGCGGTCAATGAAAACCGGCACAAAATATTCTCCTGCAATGCCAGGCATCTTCATGGGGCTGTCGATTATCCATTGATAGTGAGGCTTCATATATTTTTCGCATAAGGGCTGACCTTCCGGCAAAAAGCTGTATTTTCCTATACCCAGTGAGAAATCTACAGTATGACGATTATAGACGGTCTCCAAGTCCCGGACGTTATCGGCTCTGAAAACTTTATGCCCCATTCTTTTAAGTGCGCGCTCGATCTCGTCAAAAAAAGTCCTGAATGAACAGTAAGCACCGTCAAAAGAATTTTCAGCAATAAGAATTTTCATGCCTCATTCATCTTGAGTTCAGAGAATATCACTAAATCTCCGCTGCATGTCATGTTCACTTCAGCAGCATGTTCACCGTTCCTGTATATAACTCTGAGTTCGTCGTCATAACTATATTCACGGGCAGGAGCCGCCGGGATATTCTGCAAATGACTCCGAAGGTTCTCCGCGAAATCCTCCCTCGTTCCCATTCTGTGCAAAACTGGATTATGTGCAAGAAGTTCTGTGTTTGCTCCGCTGAAAAGAGCTTCAGACAATTCTGTCGCCCCTGCTCCTGTTGTTATGGTTACTGCTGACGATGAAGCCAAAAATTTCATGTACTCACTGAACGGGATAATGCCGGGAATTATTTTGCAGAGTGAAATATCCATACCTGACCTGGCGAGTCTGCTCTCAAAATTCTTCCTGAAAACTTCCTCACAGAAAGCGAACGACATAAATATTATTCTCCTGCCGTGATAAGTACTCTCAACCCGTGAAATTTCTTCATCAGATATATATCTCATGTCTCCGATCACCGCTACAAAGTCATGTTTATCATGGCCTGCATATTGTCCGCCGAAATAAATCCCGGTCCGAAGACAAAACGGAGTCTCACCAAAAATTTCATCAAACGTAATCAGTTTACTCCTGTTTTTTGCAAGAGCCGTAATTCTTGTACGAAGTTTATTCCCTGACATATCGATTAAAGCCGATATTCTGTCTTTCACCGTGATGTTATTGAACCCCAATATTCCACGATTTACAGTGCTGCGGAAAGTTATTCCTTCAGGCAGAAGCGTAGTAAGTTTATTCGTAAAGATGTTATCGAAGTACACATACACGCTGTAGCCAAGTCCCTGCAATATTTCCGTGAGGTCATAAATATATGCTGCTTCCTTGTGCCGCTGAATGTCATTAACGTATATTCCGATCCTGTTCTTTATCGGAGGCAGAATTTTATACGGAATGTCCGAAGAGATTTCTGCAATTTCAGCCGATAATTTATCACTGAAAATATGTTCTTGAGGCAAGCCAGCCTTAAAATAGTAGTCATTCAAGACCCGTTCCTCAAAAATATTTGAGCTTCTCCGTCTTTGTCTGCGCTCTCGCTCTGAATATATATTTACAGCCAGAGTAAAATTCATCTCGTTGTGCAGGTAAATTTGCGCGAGCGAATCCGAATCCGGCACTGAGATTCCGTGAAAGTCTGAGTACATGAAATATCTATGACAGAATGCCATGTAATTTATCATTTTCGCTGTCGTGTCATTGAGTGAAGCATAAAGCTGTCTGGCCTCGTCCTTATGTCCCAATAAGTGATGAAACAATGCCTTGTTCAGAAATACGGAGGACATGTATTTTCTTGGACAGATTTTTTCTGCTTCATTCATCAGTTCAAGAGCTTCTGAAAATTTCCTGTGAACAAAACAATAGCGCGCTTCATCAAATAATCCCTCAAGATTTCCACCGTATTGATATTTTCTCAGCAGTTCAGCCCTGTACATAAATTTTCCCCCTTCAGCTATGCAGAATAATTCCCCGTAGAATTTCCTGTATTCTGTCGAACGACAAATATTTATTTACGCCGAGTCCCCTCAGACTTTCCACGCTAAAAAATTTTCTGTCAAAACACAGCCTTAATATAACGGATTTCATTTCGTGCAGGCTCTGAACGGTTATAGGCCGCAGATGGTCGGGAAAATCCGCAACACTTGAAATTCTCTGCATGATGACTGTAGGAAGCCCCGCTGCCATTCCTTCAAAGATTCCGCGCCCAAAAGTTTCCCATAATGACACGGAGATATTCACATCACACGAGCTTAATACGGAGTTTAATTTTTCTGATGAAAGCGTGCCGTGAAAAATAACATCTCTGCTCAGGCTGTTTTCTACTAAAAATTCCGTGCATTCAGTGAACAATTTTTCGTCCTGTACAGTTCCAGCACAGTGAAGCCGTGCACAAGGTATGTCTTTCTTGATGAGCCGTAAGAGTTTCATAGCCTCAATGTGTGATTTCTGCCTGCGGACTGAAGCAATATATATCATCTGCAAACCGCTGCTGCATTTGCTTCGCTCAGTGAATTTGATCCACATAACAGAACGCGGGACAACAAAAATTACAGCTCCGTTTATCCCGTAATCATTCGTTAAGATTCTGCGTTCAGTCTCGCTTGGAACTATGAACTTAAAAACATGCCTAAGAGCTTTCCGTTCCTCCTCAATATATTCATGAGGCACAAATTCTCCGGCCTTTGCATATTCACAGCCTGTAAACATAGGAAGAAGAATAATTTTCCTGAAGACATCAGAAGCAAATTCCGCCAGCCTAAGAATAAACATGCAGTGCTGAACTATAATTACGTCGTAGTTGGGTGCTAAGTCAGAGATTTTGTGCGCTGAGATTTCCGCCTGCTTAAGACGCTCTGAAAATTTTTCGCCTTTATTCCCTGAGTAAAATTTGTAATGAGCGAAGTCTGCATTCTGGAAGAATATTTTTCCGACAGAAGGAATTTCTGTATCTCTGTCAGAATCCCGGAAACAAAGAATATCAAGCCGACAATACCCTCCGAGTGCCGAAATAATTTCCAACACGGTAGAGTCTCCGCCGTCTCTGCTGTCAGAAGGAGCAGGGTGCTTTGAAGTTACGAGCAAAATTTTTTTCATTTGTTCTGCAAAATCTCATTACAAAGTCTGTCAACAAAATTCTCCGCCTCATGAAGATTCTTTATGCTTATAGCCTCTGGTATTTTTTTACCGGAATTTACTGCAAATATTTTATCGCAATGAGTGAAAAATAGCTCGTCTAATACTCCGTTGCCCGCACCTATAATGCGCCCGCAGGATAATTCAGCGTTCTTCAGATATGCCAATGCGCTGCCCTTGCTGATGATCCGTGAGATCAGCTTTATATTCCCTGAATTGCTGACTGCGAGCCTTGAAGGATTCTTGATTCCATTGTTGATCAGCGATACTGCCTGTCTGATTTTTGCTTCAGTGCCGTTCACCTTGAAATTCACGTAAAGTTTATCGATAATTTTCCTCCTGATAATAACAAGCCCGGCCATGTTTATCTTCTCTTCAGCCTGTGCTATTTCCTGTGAGCTGATTCCGTTCTGCATACGATAATATTCCTCCCAGAGAATATCGCGCTGCCCATGATTGATTATAACCCTCCCTGCGTTTGAGATGATAATTAATCTCGAAAGGTTATCGGCTATTACAGGGTAACGGCTGGTTATATCATAAAAATCTCCAGCAGAGTTTATGATGATTTCGCATTTGCTGGACGCAAGAGAAATAATTTTTCTGAGCAACAGGGAATTTTCTTCAGAACTTAGAAATGGGAATACGATTGTATCATCCAGATCCACGCATAACACTGTATTAATAAATCTTCGCTTCTTCCTGAACAGCTCACTATAGAAAGTATCCACTATATTATGCCAGCTGTACACGAACAAATCTTTATCGGCTGAACAAGTCAGTCTGTCTTCAAATGCACGGCGTATAATATCTTTTCGCCCTTGTGAATCATCTGGTAACAATACTCCGAGACCGTCAATCTCGTCGAACCATTCATGAACAGCTCCTGCATTCGTTGCGATCACAGGTACATGATGGCATACAGCTTCAATTATTGTCCGCCCCATTGTTTCGGTATGAAGATAGAAATCATTCCCGCTTGGAAAAATAGTATCTGCGCTTGAGCTTATGAGGCAGTCTGAAAGTGATATATATTTCATCACCTCTTCATGTTTTACAGCACCTAAAAATGTAAAGCTCTCTTGCGGTAAATTTTCAGCGCAGTATTTCCGCAGAGCCTGCGATTCTTTTCCGTCCCCCGCGATTAGCAGAAACCATTTTTGCGGCGATTCAAGCTCACTGAATATTTGCAGGATTTCCATTATACCTTTAAACCTTACATGCCTTGCCACAATGCAGAAGATATATTTTCCTGAAGTCCCGAATTTTTTGTCAAAATCCACACGCAAATTTTTATCTGACATATTCATTGCCGCTGACGACAAATCAACTCCACCGCGCACAATAAATATTTTTGCACTGCTGATACCGATTCTTATCATTCGCTGCCAAGTGTAAACACTATTGGCGATAATGAAATCTATATTGTGATTGATTGCCCTGCTCCAAAAAATTCGGCGTTCATTCAGCGGGAGAGTCATATCATGATAAGGAGCCTTCATAAACTCATTTCCGCCGGAACGCATGACGAAAACAGAATGGGGGAGAATTTCCCTAAGCGAGTAAAAATATTCGAGCCAATGGCCGTCATTGAAGAACAGAGCTTCAGCCCGTAAATTTTTCAGATGAACCGCAAAACTCTCAAAGCCGGTGAAAGAATATGAGCCGTGATTTTCAGTATCACTGATTGTGATGAGTCCGCCTGAAATTTCAGCAAGGATTATATTTTCATAATGTTTTGAGTCCGCCAAGTGCTTTAACATATAGCGAAGATGTATTTCCATTCCACCGATTTTCCTGAAGTCAGTGCCACTTAGTATCAGAATTACGATTCTATTCCACTCCAATATTTGAATATGCTACAACGTTTTTCGGTATCTTCATTCTTTCTCAACGCCCGCCCGAATCTTACAGCAGAAGCCAGCTTCACACAATGCAATAAATCTTCATTTCGCAATGCCTCATATATTTTGCGTCCCCAACCCTGAGAAAGACACGCAATAAAATATCCCCAGTCCCACCAAAATGGAGCGCAGCCAGCTGAAGCAAAATCATACAGATATACAGAGCAATTACCCTGCAATCCCATATTGAATAGCGAAAAATCACCGTGCATAACCACAGAAATTTCCTGCTCATACACTTTTTGCAGAAGAATATCCGTATCGATATGAGGCTTAAGGAAGCCAAGAGCGAACATTAAATCTGACCTGTAATAATCATTCCAGAATTTTACGCCTTCATCACATAAAGTTCTACCTACCGTGATTTTCCTCATGAATGATGAAATTTGTTGAAATATTTCCTCGTCGAAATTTGATACTGTTATAGGGGTCATATTTACGTAGCAATAGTCGTTGAAGAACATTCCGCGCTTTGAAGAAAAGTTTGTCCCAATGAAATGAGGCGTATTAATTCCCAATGCTTCATAGAGTCTTGAATATTTGCCTTCACGCTGTGCTACTAATTTACCGTCATGTTTGAAATATTTGCGGAATACATTACTATTCTTGCAACACAATGACTGCCGTCTATCAAATATGATACGTTCCATCGAATCATTATTAGGGAAAACAATCCAGAATAGTACACTACCATCGAAACATGATCAGTAATTACATAAAAATCAAATCATATGCTCAAATTTTACACCAGTTACCTCAGAAATCTGTTCTTGCGTAAGAATATCTAGCTTCTTCAGTTTTCGTGCTATTCTTCTGGCTTCATCAAATGCTCCGTTAATTTCTCCTGTTTTTAATCCTTCTTTTAAGCCTGCATTCTGACCATCATTATACCCAGCATTATAACCTGCATTATAATGATCTTCAGGATTTCCTAAAAGTTTTTCTTCTATTCTACTTTCTAATCTGTCAAAGTATCTATCTAACCCAAATGGCATACCAAAATACACCTCCAAGTGTTTTTTAATTATACTACAAATTGTTTTGGTGTTAGTTAATAACTGACCACTTTTGAGCTTCCGTCTTCCATGCTGTATAATCTCACTTTATATTTACTCATTTCTTTTGCTCATTTAGGAGGCGATTTTTTGGTCTTTGGTT
>CALAUZ010000420.1 GCA_937892105.1 uncultured Fretibacterium sp.
CGGCTCGCTACGTCTGGCGTTAAATGCACTTCTCCATTGATTAGCCTGCTTATGTGCTTCTCGGACATGTCCATTCGGAGCGCAAACTCTTTCTGCGTCATGTTACGGCATTCTAGCTGTTCCCTTACTGTATATCCAGGAGGCACTGCCAATGTCGTGCGACTTCTGCTAAAGCCTGCCATACTTGTTCGCTCCTTCCTTAGTGATAGTCCGTTATCTGCTCTATCCTTACGGACACCGTATTTTCACTTTTTTCGGTAAATATCAAGCGGTAAGGATGCACTAAATCCATTGCGTACTGCCCCCGCCTGTCTAGCTTATGACATCGCCCTATTCCATTACGCAATAGCTCAGACACGCTTTCGGCTGCTTCTATTTGCCCTATCCTTATGTGAATTTTATCTGCCATGTCTGAACCGTATTCACGCCTAGCTGCCTCTAAATTTGTGCATATTTTCTTTAGCTTTTTCGTCCTATAATGAACTACAAGCATTTGTCAGCTCCTATTTACCTAATAGGTTAATTATACTGCCATATACAGAGCCTATCAATGTTCAGCATTTTATTTAAGTGAAATTGAAATTACAGCTCATATTTTTCACTCGCTATTTCAACTTTTGCCTCTTTCTTGAAATAACCGCTGATTGTCCCTAATGGCTACTGAGTGGCAGAAACGCTTTCACCATGTCTTTCGCAGCTATATAGCCGTCTTCTGTTGCATATACCAACCCTAGTTTATGAAGGTAATTTATATCACGGGGCAATGTCTTCACACTTCCTTGATACTGCTTTAATATCTTGCTCGGTAATCGGTATTTCATTTCTGACAGTAACAAAGGATGCTCAAACTTCGAAATTGCCAACAGAAGATTGCGCCGTCTCCGCAACGCTGGCGTAAGAGTACCGCCAAAACATACTTCATACACATAATTCTCCCATGTTACATTTAGTTGCTCTTCAAGTATGCTCCCTATCTCACTATCAAGGCCATCCACAAATCCCTGCAAGGCATATTCTATAAATTCAAGCTCACCGTCTTTTATCCTTGATGAACGCCTCAGCTTTTCATAATACTCATGTCGTGTATCGTTATAATACGAGGTCAGCAAATGCGCCGCCGTCAAAGGTACTCCTGCATTCATCAACAGACGAAACTCAAGAACCCTCGCTCCGCGTCCGTTCCCATCTCCAAATGGGTGTATCCATGCTATATAGAGATGTGCCATTATTGCTTTCAATATTCCTTCAACCAAAGGATGCTCTATACTAAGTCCCCAATCAGAAGCTAACCAGTTAAAAAGCCTGTCCAGAAGATAATCACAATCTTCCGCTGGTGCGCCAAGATAATCCACAACTCCTACAGGATATGTCCTCACAATGCCGGGTATTACTTCTTCCTTCAATGACAGCCCAGACAATATTTCTGCATTATCTGACAGAAGCCTAGCATAGGAAACTTCACACTCATGGCCAACGCTGATTTCGTCTGCCACCCCGTTATAAACCTTCAGCATATTTTGGATTTCACGCACCTGATACGCTCTTGACTGTGGCAACTCTCCACCTTTACCGCTGTATACTTTGTCTACATCTTCCGCGCTCAGTGTGTTGCCTTCTATGGCTGTAGTTGCTCGAACTCCTTTTTTCAGAGATATACGGTTCAGCTCTTCTTGTTTCGCCGGACGAAGTGGTATTCCGCGAAGGTGCTGACATTTCGATTCTGCCGCTCCAAACAAAAGCCACATCTTGTATGACACTTCTCGCATATCAAGCTCAAACTTTATCCAGCTGTGCGTTTGTGTGTATCTCCGCTCTTTACATTCCAACTTTAACACCGCCTAATTTATGTCTTTATCTGTGTTTCATGACATTGTTGAAAGCGTTTTTGTCCTTGTTTAGAATATTTTAGCGGTTGACATACTCCTATGCAAAAATTAAGTTTGTTCCTGCATTCCTGCCGCAACTCGTCTCAAAGGCCATGAAGCTCTCTGTGCATTGCTCCGCGTCTGAAATATACTGTCCCGCATCGCTTCTGCGTCTGCCTGCCCTGCCTCTGCTCCGGCTTGTGCTGCCTGCTGGATTTGTGCCTGTTCTTGCGCTTGTGCCTGCTGCTGTAACTGCATGAAGAATTGCTGCTTCACTATTTCGGGGTCAAGTACATAATTCTGTGGGTCTCGTATTCCGCTTTCCTGCAATAATTTCTGCGCTGCCTTTGCCCATTCACCCGGCGTTATTGCCTGAAGCTGTAATCCGGCGGGAGCTAACACTGTCAGGAAGTATTGAAGGTTCTCGATTGTCTGCTTTCTCGTCCCTATTCCAGCTTCTGTGTTCACGTCTATATCGAACTCTCCGCGCAAATCATCGGGCGTTATCTGAAGCATTTGGTTTTTTAGGCGTATCACTTGCGGCTGGTCTATATATCTCTGGTTTAGCTCCACAAGGAAGCGCAATACCTCGCTTACTCCAGTTTCGGCAAACACTCTCACTATGTAGTCTATTCTCTGTTCGCTGGCTTGTTGAAGTAGGCTTATGCCTGTTGCTGTCTTGTTCAGGCTCTTTGCGTCCATTCCTTGATTGTAACGCGTTCTCCCTGTCCATTGCTCTAACGCTCCTTCAAGGCTCTCTAGCATATTCATCGTCCAAGGGGCTACTCCCTGTTGCGGGTATGGCACTACCTTTAATCTAGGGTCGCCGCGTACCTTGATGTATTGCCTGCCCTGCTGGATGTCTTTCAGGTCTATGCTCTCTCCATCGATAAACCACCGCTGATTGTTCGTGTTCACCGTGTTGATTAACATCTGGCGCATTAACGCGGTCTTTATCGTCTGAATTTCTCCGATTATCTCCGCAAGCGATAAATTCGCCAAAACTTTGAACGGGTCTCTTATCGGTGAGAGCGTGAATATAGGCACTCTGCCATATGGATTTTCTGTTACCCTGATTAGCTAATCTCCAACCACAGAGATTAACGCGTCCTCTAACATTCCGTCTCCGTTTATATCGCTTTTATTCGCTATTTTTATATCGTTTCTGAATCTTGTTTTTTTCGCGATTTGAGAGAAAATTATTATTGACAAAGTTGGAAGCGGGGTAGCTCCCGTCGGCACGGTGTGAAAAGCATCTCCGGGTCCTGGTAGCCAATCCGGGAGGAAAACATAAATTAGGCCAGCTCGCAACCCAGCGGGTAGTTAGTGCGATGTGGAACACAGGCAAACTGCGCACGAAATGTAACAAAACAATTTGCGCACATTGTAGGATGTGGCCACGTATGAATGTTTCTCCATCTGGATGGATTTCGTAGTGGTTCTAGTAGTGGGTTGCAAAAAAAGCCACAAATACAAATTGAATACGGCTAAAGCAACCCGAAAAGGTGAAAAGAAGCCATTTCGGGCATTTTGTCGTGTCTATCCTTCCTTCAAACATTTATACATGTTCCCACAAGATTTTTACTGCTCCCAAATTGTATTGAAATGCATCCGTGAACCAGTCCCAAAGCACTAGAAATCCTTTATTCTGTGTCATTAACTGAAACTGTATCAGCGACTTTAATAACTCTGCTC
>CALAUZ010000421.1 GCA_937892105.1 uncultured Fretibacterium sp.
ACGTATGAAGCTCTATCGTTCGGTCATCTCTCAGCTTCCTTACCACTACGTCAAACTCCTCGCGTGCCCAGTTCAGCTTGCGGCGGATTTTCCAAATGCTCACATATTTCCTATCGCTCTCAAGCTCCTTTACCGCTTCTAGGAACCTTTCCTCTGTCCTGTCAGCTTTACTTTCCTCTGTAGCCGTCAGATACTCTAAGGTCTGCTCAAACTCCGCCTTCGTCAATGGCAGACGGCGGTAATTTATTTCCTTACCGGATGCTATCGCTCTCACCACCAACTCCGCCGGCGTTGTCGGTTCCATTATATATATGCTCCTACCCTTCCTCACAAATACAAACTTTCCGCTCAGTACTGCTTCAAGCTTTTCCTTAATTACTCGCACTGTATCTCGCCTCTTTATTCCCAGTTCGCGCAGCGTTTCTGCGTCCAGCTCTTTCGTCAACTTCTTCACCGTCTGAAATCCTCCGTTGGCCTCTAACACTTTCCTTATTGCTTCCATCTTCTTCATTGCTTGTTCCTCCTTACAATCTCGTTTCTTATCCCCTATCTTTGATAGGTTCGCTCGCGAGCCCAGGGTCTCCTGCCCTCTCCTCTTGCACGCTCCTCCTCAGGCTTCTCGGTTCATCGCAGCCTACCCACTACCCTGATGTCCCCCTTCGGGGCAACCTTCTACGCTCGGTTGCTAAGCTCTCCTTTGTCAATCTACTTGCCTTCTTTTTTACTTAGTTAGTACTGTTAGCAATTTGTTTAGTGATTACTTTTTCTTCTCACGTTCGGCTTCCCTTGCGCTTGATGGTAATATTATAAAGCAAGAAAAAATATTTTTATACAAGCAAAAATGCTTAAAACTTCTTTTGAATTTAATTTGTTTTTTATGGTAATATATGCACTAAAAAGGAAGTGAATATAATGTCCATAGAACAAGAAATTACAGAACACTATGTTAATCAAGCTACAGCAGCACAAATTCTTGGTCTAACAAAGAGCCGCATTAACATTTTATGCAGAGAAGGACGTTTTCAAGGAGCATTCAAAGCAGGGTGGTCATGGCTTATTCCTCGTATTTCCGTTGAAACTTTCACTCGACAGAAAAGAGGAAGAAAAAGAAAGAACACAAATGATGACAGGATTATCATGCAAAACGCCCTCGCTGAAAATAACATGTGGCAAAAGAACTCAAAACATGAATAAAAAAAGGGCGGATAAAGCATTGAACTTCACCCGCATAAAAAGTAATTAATAAGCAAATTGGATTAAATTATGACAGACATAACAAAAAAAGTCCAACAATGCAAAATTAAAAAATGGTTTTATGAGAGATTGAAAGTAATCTTTGAATGATATAAGAGAAGGATATAAAAAAAGTGCCTTTCATGGTATCATAACAAGTCGAGAAAAACCGTCGATACGGGGGAAGGCACTTTCTCTTTAAACAAATTATAACACAGGAGGATTAATTATGAATAACGAAGTAAACATCTTTAAGGCAGTTCAGGAAAAATTCGATATCGTCAACATCGCTAGAGACTTAGGTCTCAACGTCAAGAAGGTCGGCTCGTCCTTCCGATCAGACTCAATCGACAACTCCGGCAGGGGCGAAAATGCTCTCGCTCTTTACCAGTCCACTAATTCCTGGTACGACTTCATGCTTCAAACCGGCGGCGATATCACCAGCCTCGTCGCTACAGTCCGCTTTGACGGCGACATCAAGCAGGCTCTACACTTCCTCATGCCGGACTTCGACAACGGCAAAATCTCTCGCGACATCAAAGCGCGTAACGACTTCTACAACTCCATCGAACTATGGCATCAAAACCTCATCAACCCTAACGAAAATCACCCTTACCAGAAACGCGCTCTCGACTACCTTCACAGCAGACGCATCAATGACGACACCATCAAATCTCTCAAAATAGGCGTTAAGCCGGGCGGCAGCTGTAACAGCTTCCGCATCATCTTCCCCTTCTGGGACGAAAACTACAAAAACGTCCTCTACTTCGTTACTAGGCGGTACGATTGGAACGGTAATGGCGAGAATGAGAATGAGCCTAAGTACAAGAATGCCTCACTCGATTACTACCCCTTCCTGCGCAACGCTCCTCTCGGTCTCAATTCTCTAAAACGCTTGAAAGACGATACTCTCATCATTACTGAGGGCATCGTTGACTGGATCGCATTCTTCCAGGAAGGATACAGCGTTCTCGCTTCTCACGGCGGCGACTTCGGTAAACTTTGGAAGGAAGTCCTCGAGAAGATTAAACACTTCAAGCGCGTCATTCTCGCTTTCGACAATGATGACGCGGGGAAACAGTTCACTTATAAGGCCGCTAAAGTTCTACTTCAGCACAAAATTCCCTTCTCATGCTCTAACCTGCTCACTAAGGACGTCGCTGAACATTACTCTCTCACTGGCAACCTCGACGCTGTTTTCGCTTCCGTCAGAAACGGCTTCAGCTGGGTCTCTCAGTACATCATTCCTAAAAAACCTTATGACGAACTCTCCTTCGGCGAGAAAGATATCGCTCTCAACAAGTGCAAATCCTTCATCAAGGAGATTGCTATCTTCGCTGACTCATCGGATGTTCACAACATTCTCATTAACCTACGCTCTTACTTCCCTAAAGATTTAGTCAGCGGCCTGTTCGAGATTGCAAGAAAAGGTCCCGCTCAGACGGAGATCGCTGACAAAATCAAGCTCAACCACAACATTCTCTTCAACTCTCGCACTGGCTTCTTCGAGTACCAGGAGCCTAACTCCTGGAGTACTGAGAAAGGTATTTGGAAGCAGGTCGATGATGAAGTCATACTGGGCTACGTCAAGAATGCTCTCGGGAAGTTCGCTACTGGCGGTAAACTTTCCTCCATACTCAAGCTCATTCAGGCTGATAGCAGCGTTCACAGTGAGGCTCCTGTCTACGAGTTCAACTCCCGCCCTCTCGTCAGCTTCATCAACGGTACTCTACACATCGACCCTACTTCCGGTAAGGCCGTTCTAAAAGAGCACAGCATGTACGACTATGTTACTGTACAGCTACCTCTATACTATGACGAGAACGCTAAATGCCCTCGTTGGTCTAAGTTCATCAACGATATCACTAACGGCAGGGAGGACGACCAGGCTGTTCTACAGGAGTTCGCAGGCTATATCCTTCTTCCTAACTGCAAGTTCCAGAAGGCTCTCATGCTTAAAGGCGGCGGCTCTAACGGCAAAAGCGTCTTCTTCAACATCATTAGCGCACTACTCGGCGGCATTGGCAGGGACGGAAAAGGTTACGTCTCAAGCACTGAACCTTCTAAATGGGCTAAGGACTTCAGGCTTATGGCTCTACGACACTCTTGGGTCAACATCTCTGCAGATATGGAGGAAGACCTCAGAGGCGCTGAAGGCATTTTCAAGAAGGTTGTCAGCGGTGATACTCTCGAAGACAGCTACAAGCACAAAGACCCCATTCCTTTCAAGACGCGCTCTAAGCTCATGATGGCCTGTAACTTCTTCCCTTCCGTCAACGACTCTTCTGACGGCTTCATGCGTAGATGGCTCATCGTTGAGCTTCCTATGCACTTCGTTCAGAAGGATAAAGTCCGCCCTAACACTAACGACAGGGTTCTTGACCCGGACATTGAGCAGAAACTTCTTAAGGAGCTTCCGGGTATCTTCAACTGGATGTTAAAGGGCTTGCAGCGCCTGCTCAAGCAAAATCAATTCACTAACTCTAAGAACCAGGACATGCTCATTAACGAGTTCAGAGCTGCTAACAACCCTCTATACTCCTTCGTTGAGGAGAAAAAAGAGGCTTTCAAGGGCAGTGATGAAGGCCATATCGTTCACAGGTATGTCATCTTCAACATGTTCTCTAAGTGGGCGGAGGAAAATAAAATTGTTCCTTTGCCCTCTAACAGGTTCTACAGTAACATGCGCTCCATCTTTAACAATCTAAGCATTCCTTTCTCAGAAGAGGACGATGCTTGGATTTTCTTCTTTAAGGAGGACGATGGCGATTTAGTAGCTTGAGCATATCTATACCTTAATTCAAACTCGTAGTCTTCCTTCTCTCTGTGAACAATCTCACAGGTTGGGTTGGTTGTGCCTTCTTCTACCCTAACATAAGGGAAGGTTGGTTGATTGTGCCTTTCTTGACCTGCGAAGCCCCATTCGACTCTAGTCGAAGGCAGCCAGCTGTCTTAATAGGCGGGACGGCCTTTCCTCGATACGGTCAACTTTCTCATGCCAAAAAAAAATAAGCTATCCTCGTTCTTTGGCGGGACAGGATAGCAGAATAGGGATACACAACGGGTAATATGTGTCCTTTAGTGTATTTCGGTATAGCATATGCCAGCCCAAAATCCCTCTCAAAGGAAAAATTTTGTAGAAAATTACGTAAGTAAAAAATTTCAATTTTTTTTTGAGCTGAGAAAACTTCTGGCTTTAGGCATGTAAATGAAGCCTCCTGCCGTGCGTTTACGCCCCTGCCGGAACAGCGGCCTTGAGAATGCCCAGAGCCTTGCTGACCTGAACGATAATCTGCTCAAGATTACTGCTATTGTGTGCAGTTTCTTCAGCGTGGGAGAGAAGAGCGGCCCAGTAAGTTCTTGATTTAGCCTCGTTAATGCGCCGCTGAATTTTGCGAGCCTCGTTAATGTCGCCCTCGTCAATGGCCTCCTGAAGCATAATCTGAGCGAGTTCTGGGTCTTCAATGAAGTGCTGAATAACAGCTTCCTCATGAGGTATAGAACTAGTAATCATATGTGTTCCTCCTTGTATTTTTTCAGATATTCGATGGCTTTGTTGATGTCCTTTTACTGAGAGCTTTTATCACCCGCACACAGGAGCAATACAATAGTCTTCCCGACAATGGAGTAATACACCCTGTATCCTGGGCCGTATTCGATGACAAGTTCCCAGACTCCTTCTCTACAAGGCTTCTGCTAACCGAAATGTCCTTCTTCAACGCGGTCAAGCCTTCTGTATATAGCCGACTGACCTCTTTTGTCCTTGAGAGCCTTGAGCCAATCCTAGGAAATGTCCTTACCGTTTTCCACGTAATGTACAATGTTGTAATGTTCAGGCATGTTAATTAATCGGTTTTTTTTTATATCGCTTAATTCTTTAATAGAAAAGCCTAAAAAATCAGTAGCGAGAAGGAGAGTCCAGCCTTTAGAGAGTAGTTGTTTCATTAAAGTGTAATATTATGCTGTGTACACTCTTTCGAGTATTCCTCGTTCTTTCCGCTTTTCTGCGACATTTCCTGCCCTCTTTCGGTAAACCTACTCAAGTTGGTTCGGCAGTCCAGAGGCTTTAACTTCCCACCTAGCCGGCGGTAGCCCGATTTCTCAGGTTGGGTGTTGCCTGTCCAGCACACTGACATTAAGTAGCAGACTACACATCCTTATTGGTTTTGTCAAGTATGCTTTCCGTAATACTTTATATCATGATGTTACACTTATTTGCTATCTAGCTATGCCTCCTGCGTAAGAGCAGGTTGTAAAGAGAAAGGAGGCGAGGGAGATGTTGGAGGAAATCGAAAGGCGGCGACTGCTGTTTAATCCCGAAGACCCCAAACAGCAGGCGAAGGACAAAATGAATGACGAACTGCAAGCAATCCTACTGAAGTTTGTCCGGCGTGTAAGTGGTGAGGACGGCAAGAAGACCCCAGCGGAAGTAAGGATATTGCCAGAAATGATAAGGCTATTGATGTCATAGAGGATGTGAGGCGAATGAGTGAATTTTCAAAAGATGCTACAAAAAGGTTAGATGACGCAAATGCTCGTCTTATTACTGCCGCACCCGAAATGTACGAACTGCTGAAAGAGGAACTGATACCGACTTCTGATTACGGCGGGATATTAAGTTTCTCGCGAGAAACCAAACTGAAGAAGTTATTTGCACGCATTGACGGAAAGGATGCAAATCATGAGTGAAAAGCTAAAGCTCTGCCCGTTCTGCGGAGGACATGCCATATTGTACCGTGAAGATGACATGTACACAGTGCGGTGCAATAAATGCGGTAACGGCACAACCTTGTATAACGCCCCCCAGAATGCAATATCAGCATGGAACAGGAGAATAATCGATAAAGAATAGCTACTGTTTCTACCAGAACACGGACTGCTAGTATTTTCCGTGTCACAAGACAGCCGATACTGAGAACTTCTCCTGCCTTTTCTGCTACTGCCCGCTGTACCACAAGGCCAACTGTCCTGGTAACCCTGAAACCCTCCCAAACGGAATCAAGGACTGCACGAACTGTACACTGCCTCATACAGATTATGACGCGATAATGGAGGAGCTGAAGACATGATAACGGAGATAACCGCGTCAATGATAGGGTCATATAAGAGGTGTCCGCGCAGGTACGAGCTTGAATATATCCATGATTTGAAACCATTAACGGCCACCGAAGCCCTGACAATCGGGACGAACCATCACGCGAATGTGGAAAAGATACTGCGTCATGAAGAATACGACCATACAGACCTAGCAGGGAAAATGGCAGAAGCATTCGAGAAATATATAGACTGGCAGGAATGGACAGCGGTCCCCGAACAAGAGTTCCGGGTGAGGATAGGACACGGAGTATACCTGAAAGGGAAGCTAGACGCGCTGACTTCTGGCGGTATCCCGGTGGAGCATAAGACGACTGGGCAGTATTCGCTGGAAAAGTACATAGACCACCTAGCTTACGATGACCAGATAGCGATGTACATGCTTGCGGCGCAATCTGAACGTGCAATATACACAATAATTCAGAAACCGACAATTAGGCCAAGCAAGAGTGAGTCAGAAGCGGAATATTTAGAGAGAGTATCAGCCTGGTATACAGCAGAGCATGTAATAAGCGTGAATGTGTACCGAACAGCGGGAGACCTAGAGGACAAGCGTGAGGAAATAAAGTACATAGTGAAGCAGATACGGCAGACAAAAAAATTCTGGCGTAACCCGAACACATGCGCATTAACCTCCTGCCCGTATGCGTCAATCTGCCTGAATGATGAACCAGATGTTCAGACGGCAGGATTTGAGAAGAAAGAGAGGAAGAACGAGGAATTATGGAAATATTGAAGGCAGCTGGTCTTACCGAGGGTAAACTGACTGGATTAATATACGGAACGCCAGGAATGGGAAAAACAACTCTGTTGGGAATGTTGCCTGGCCGGACGCTAATAATAGACGTGGACAAGGGAACGAGCGTACTTCGAGGGAATGAGAATGTGGATATAGTGAGGCTCTCAGAGGACTTGCACGAAGTTCCTGAAATTCTGAAAGAACTTCACGAGAAGTGTGAATACGACAACGTGTGCATAGACAGCCTGTCAGAGTTTGAGCGAGGAATGTTAGCGTACTATGGTCGAATGGGAAAGAATGATGCAGTCCCAAGTCAGGGAGATTATTTGCGAGTGGATTACAAGCTAGTGGACTGTTGCCGACAGTTCCGAGCGTTGCCGTGCAATGTATTTTTCACAGCATGGGAAATGCAGAAAGACATCACGTCTGTAACGGGAGAGAAATATTCACAGGCTCGGCCACTACTGAGGGAAAAGAACACGGATAACATCTGCGGGCTGTGTGATTTGGTAGGGCAGGTAGTAATGAACCCGAAGGACGGTGAACGCTACGTGAGACTAGAGAGCAGTATGGCAGTGATAGCGAAGGACAGGCTTCACAAGCGGAAATACTGCAAGTTCGATGAACTTCTGAAAGCCCCACAGACATGTAAAGAGTGAAGCGATACGAAAGAAAGGAGAGGCCGTTAAAAACGTGAACGGTCTTTATTTATGCCAAATGAAACTGGAGCTGACAATACTCGCAATTATCAGGAGTAAGAGTAAAGGAGAATAACGATGATGAAAGAAAAATATGCAGAGGAACTGTATGAAGCATTGAAGGATGTGCTAGAGGCAATCCCAATAATAGCTGGGGATAGCCGACATGATGAATTAACGTTTAGGATACATGAATCGGACAAGCTATCGGAGTGTGCGCCTGAATTGTACGAAACGTTAAAGAACGTGCTAGAGGCAATCCCAATAATAGCTGGAGACAGCCGACATGATGAATTAGCGTTGAGAATACAAGAAGCGGACAAGCTGATACGAGAAATCGAAAAGGACGAGTACGAGGAAAAATTGAAACCATGTCCGTCCTGCGGTGGTGATGATGTCGGCATTTGGTATGATAATAAAAAGTTTAACGGGTATCGAATTTTTTGCAAAGGCTGTGGCGGTATGTCAGATTCTTACGACACATCAGAAGAAGCCAGAGCCGCCTGGAACAGAATGGCGGTATCTGAAACATGATAACACGCTACACCTGCCCAACATGCGGCTACGACAAGGCTATATGGCGTATCATTCAGGACTTTACAGGACACATTTACTGCGAAAATTGTTCAGGACATTTCATGCTAAAAGGCTCTCGCATAACCCATTTCTGGCTCAACAGGCCACTCAATCGAAGGACGGTGAAATCATGAATACTCTACGGAAACTCCTTGACGCTTTCTCCCTAAAGAAGAAGGCTTATCGCTTGGAACTTCCCATTGGCTTGGAACTATCCGACGGAAATAGAGCTAACCTTTACGGCTGGCCGGACTTGTTCATTCAGGACGTTCACTATGAATGCTCTTAACGACGTTAGATATTCTCGGTAGGCTATGAATAACGTTCATAACCTGTTGAGCTGCTGTATCGACTTAGGCTTGTCACTTAAAGATTTGGTCTTGCGGTCGGGTATTTCTTTGAACGCCATCAACAATTACCGTAGAGGAACAGTTATGCCGTCTGTTAAGCGTTATAATTCTATGGCTGATGTCCTCGGTTGGAGACACATCTCTACTCTTGACTGCAAAATCCCGAAGTAAAAGCAGGCTGGCAAAAAACGCGGTAAATACACACTCTCAAAGAATTATGAGGCCATCAGCATAGGTTACTCGGACGCTCCCAAAATTCCTCTGCCCATTTCTTTCTCGTTCGCGGAAGAACACTGCTACAGGTTTTTTACTGCCGGTAGTACGAAAATTATCCCTAAAAGCGGCTTATCTTGGGAGCAATCTTGCATTTTCAGGTATGAGCGGAAAGAGGGCATCCATCATATGTTCAGGGAAATACGCGGCGGCTGGAGCAGAACATACACAGACGCTTAACTCATCGGCAAAAACATTATGGAGGTACAGCCCCCCATTATCGAGAAACAGCCCGCTGGCTCAAAGAACTTAGGTATTCGCAAGTTTGTTCGTGAACATCTCTG
>CALAUZ010000422.1 GCA_937892105.1 uncultured Fretibacterium sp.
CAATAATCCTGTACCGTCATTCCATAAGCCCATATCAGACCAATGTTGTAACGGCGGATTATGATACTTATTAAGGACTAATTTTTGGGAATAGTTATGCCTTGTCCGAAGTCCATTATGCACATTTTTATTCGCATTTGTCAAGTGTATATTAATCGATTTATTGAGGAGTAATGCGTGCACGAAAAATTTTTTGTCTTCTGCTTTCATGATGATAGGTTTACTTCCATTGCTGAAGTGAAATTTTATCGTTCTCATTATTGACTCTTCTCTGCATAAGAATTTATTTGCCAGTGAACTACCCAAACCTAAAGGCATTGGGCTTCTTGCTTCTCTGGCGACTCCTTGCACAAGCACCTACACGCACCTGTGTAGAGGGAGAAACCTCCACAAGACTCTTCGCTCTCTGTTCCGGAGAGACGTTTTAATTGCCCTGTATTATAGCACGCGCTTTCATCCCAAAGCTAAAGCATTTGGGGTTTCTCGCGCGCGTTATCTAACAAGGAGGAAATAATGGAACTATTAACAACGAAACATTTCAACGGCTGTGCGTTAGACTGCTACATTGACCCTACAGAAGACGATAAAGGCGATTTCTGGGCGACGCGAGAACAAATTGGACAGTTATTAGGGTATGCAGAGCCACGTATTTCTATAGCGAATATCCATAATCGAAATAAGGAAAGATTAGATAAATTTTCAGCCGTAATCAATTTGATTACCCCTTCAGGAGCACAGGATACGACAGTATACAGCTTCAAAGGTTTACTAGAAATATGTCGTTACAGTAACCAGCCGAAAGCGAATGACATAATGGATTGGCTATGGAGTGTAGCCGAAGAGATACGACAAACAGGTAGCTACTCTTTACAAAGGTATAAAACGTTCAAATCTAATCAAACGCTATCAGAAGATTTAAAAGCTGTGCAAGTAGTATTAGAACCAGCCGGAATTAAAGGAAATCAGCTTTCACTCGCTCTGGATAACGTAAAGCTGAATGCCAGAAGAATTGGAAGAGTATTTTCCAGAACTTTCATTTTAGGGAGGAGAGGGAACAATGGAAAGTTCTATTCAGTTATTCGACTATAAGGACAACACAGTCCGAACAGTAATACTCAATGGGCAGATATGGTTTGTAGCGAAAGATATAGCTGATATTCTAGGTTTTAGAGATGCTTACAATGCTACACAGTGCCTTGAGGATAATGAAAAGGGTACTTGTAAAGTTAGTACCTTTCGAGGAGAACAAGACATGCTCATAGTCAATGAGCCAGGTATCTATCGTTTAATATTCAGGAGTAATAAGCCCGAAGCGAAAGCCTTTCAGGATTGGGTATATCACGAAGTACTCCCCGCCCTGCATCACACAGGAAGTTACTCCATGAATGAGGAGAGCAAGCCCGTTCAGGTTGACCCAATGCATGCCGCGAAAATGATATTAGAAGTAGCGCATATTAAGGATAACCAGTTAGCTTTAGCCTTAGATAAAGTAGCGAAGCATTACACAGGTCAGAGTATGTTAGCCCTCTCAGGCATAGTGCTTATAGCCCCAACGAAACACCCAATTCTAACGCCGACAGAGATAGGGAAGCATTTTGGAGTATCAGGCAAAAAAATCAACGAGCTGCTGTTGAAAGCGGAATACCAAAAGAAGGTAGGAAAAGATTATGAACCGCTAGAGTTAGGAGAGCCATTTGCGGTAATGCAAGATACCCACAAGAGGCATTCAGACGGGACACCAATTCGTCAATTGAAATGGGACAGTGCAATATTATCAGAATTGCAGGACTACTTTCCAGAACTACCATTTTAGGAGTGATAAATATGACAAATGTATTAGTAATTAAAAGCGAAGTTCTATCTGCTGAGTACGACATCAGATATGTAGTAGTAGATAAGGATAGCGGAGAAATATTAGATGATGCGCAAGGATACGGATATAAGACAGCACGAGGAGCACATGCGGCATGGGCGTACAAAACGCGAGATAAGTCCAAAGATAAAGCGAAAGAGCAGAAGCGGAAGCAAATCCGAAGTTGGATGAAGCAGCATAAGGGATTTGTGGAAGCGATGGATACCTATGCGTTTGAGATGGCGAAAGGCTCATGGGGGCCAGAAGAGAAATTTAACGCAAAATTTGTAAAGAGAATGCTGGAAGAAAGTAACCTTAGCCCAGATTTTACAGCCGGAGAGCTTTTGAAAGTATGGAAGAGTTACTAGTTACTAAAACAAACAGAAGAAAGCCAAAAAGTCGAAACACGGAATGATACCGTGTCCAGGTGTGAAGCATCTGCTGACGAGACTGTTTGTCAGACAATAATGAAAGGAAGGAATAGTATGTCCCACTTTAAGATAGAAATCGAAGGCGACCATGATGGAACGCTAGGGTGGACGACCCAAGTCTATGACGATGACCGGCAAGGTGATGTAGATTTCAGTTATTTGTACAGCATAGCGAATGAATTAGAAGGCGCGCTGAAGAAAATAAATTCCCACAGGCGACTTCAATTAAAAGGCTGTAAGGTAATTAGCAATCAAGAGACTGCGGAATAACACTTCTAAAGGAGAAATAGCATGTCAGAGTATGTACATCATAAAGGAAGCCTTAGCGAGGCAGAGGAAGCTGAAATGAAAGCAGATATTCTATCGTTTATCCACTCAGTAGCGCGAGGAGAATTTACAGAGCCGGAACAAGTGAAAGCTCTAATTCCTGCTGTTGAAACGATTGCGAGATTTTGGAGCTAGAATTTTAATCTTCTTGCATTCCATTTTTCGACAAATGTAGGCGAGGCAAGATTAGCGCACTCAGCTACCTGTTCAAAGAACTCAGCTACAAATTTACGAAGACACATAGACAAATTCTCAAATAAAAACTGGTTCAATATGGTGCAAAATGCGCCAAGTTGAGAAGAGACATAAGGTATCAAATTGATACCCCAGCGAAGCAAAAAACATAATTAATCATGCAATTAACACATATGAAGAAAGAGAGGTTATTCTATGGAAAATTCGTTGCAAATATTTAGCTACAAAGGGACACGGGTACGAACAGTTGAACGGGACGGAGAAGTGTGGTTTGTAGCTAAAGACGTGTGTGATGTACTGGAACTTTCAAATGCACGGGAGGCTATTAGCAGTCTTGATGAAGATGAAAAGAATACCGTAAGAATTTCTGACGGAAATCGAGGAAACCCCACGCTAAACGTAATCAACGAGCCAGGACTTTATGCACTTGTGTTTAGAAGCAACAAACCTGAAGCAAAAGTCTTTAGTCGATGGGTAAGACATGAAGTACTCCCTAAGATACGCAAGACTGGAAGTTACAAGCTATCGATGAGCACAGAGGATAGGGAGTATAGACAGCAAGAACTTGAGTTAAAGAGCAAAGAATTTGATTTGCAGAGAGCCAAGTTCTTAAAAGACATGCTAGATAATCCGCCATTTCCACTGACAGATGAAACACGTACAGTATTCGGACATGAAGTATTCAGACTTGCGACGAGCAAAGACTATTTAGCGATGCTGCCCGAATGCAGCGAGAAATGGTACACGGCCGGAGATATAGGTTCATTACTAGGGATAAGTGCAAATAAGGTAGGCCGAATAGCCAAGAAGCATGGTCTGAAAGCCCCTGAAGGCGAAAGTAATGACTATGGGCGTTGGATATTCAGCAAATCGAAGTATTCGAGCCGAGAAGTGCCGAGCTTCATATACTCTGAGGCTGGACTTGACTGGTTTACGGATTACAGTAACGGAGTTTGTAGAGAAGTAGAAAGGAGATGTGAGTAATGGACTGGATGCTGACAGCGAAGATAGCGTTACTTGTTGTACTTGTGGTTTACTACTTATCACTAGATTAATCCCAGAGGTTTAAACAGGCTTAAAATCCCCCGTATGCCTGATACTGACAAAAAAGAAAAAGTGCCCAAAATTAGGGCATTGCGAACCGACTTTATCCATATTTTTCCCCTCCTTTGCTATGGAGTATGTCAATTTATATTGTAGCAGGGAGTAGAGGTCGAAACGCGGTTAAATTAGCCGCGTCCAAGCGTGATGCGCTTGCTGATGAGACCGTAAGCGTCAGAATTTCACAGAAAGGAGATAGTTGCTCATGGAAAATAAAGAAATATCAATACCAGTGCAGAACATGCTCTATCGTTGGCATTGTATAACAGACAGTGTATTAGAACTGTACAAGGATATTATAACGACCAGGCAGAAGAAGGACGGCCTAAGCCCCAAAGACAATGAAATTCTAACCCAGTTAGAAAAGGCGTGTTTTGAGCTTGTCCACGATATTCACCTAAAACACTAGGAGGTAGTTGTGTGGTTAAGTTTGTAGGCGAAGAGGGAATGTCGCCAGTGCAATTAGCTCTAGAGACAGCCAGATTTCAACTTGTAACACTGCACGGGCTTGTAGCAGTAAGTGAAAAAGATGAAAGATGCCGCAGAGCAATAGATAACACGCAAGCAATAAAGAGGATAGACGAAGCCCTGCGGTCATTAGGACTTATGGAAACACACGCTGATTAGTTTTCAAGGAGGATGTGATGAATGTATAACAGTAACGAAATAACGCCCGAAATAGTATATCTAAACCGAGATGAAGAGAAAAATATCAAGGAAGCGATGTACGACTTTGTAATACGAACGACAACAAACAGTGATAAAGCTACTCCAGCAGAAGTAGAAGTCTTGCCGGAAATAATCAAACTGCTAATCGACTACTGGAGTATAGCGAATTAGTGTTTTTTACCTCCTCTGCATAAGGTTCTGACAAATATATAGTAGCGGAGGAGGCATTATTCAAAGGAGGTAACAACAAGTGAAAAGATTGCAATTATTAACGACCAAGACATTTAACGGAGTTCAATTTGACTGTTACGTAGAAACTGAAAACAGTTCGTATGATTTTTGGGCAACTCGCAGTCAGATAGGACAACTATTAGAGTATGAAGACCCAATGAAGGCAGTAGCAAAAATTCATGAACGCAATCGAGAGCGTTTAGATAGATTTTCAACTATCGTCAAATTGACTACAGTTGAAGGGGAGCGAGAAGTGAACAGGGAAGTAACGGTATACAACTTCAAGGGACTGTTAGAGATATGCCGTTACAGCGGTCAACCCAAAGCCGATGCAATTATGGATTGGTTATGGGAGGTAGCGGACGAAATTCGCAGGACAGGGAGCTATTCGTTAAGCACCCGAAACAGCAAAGACGCAGAAGTAAAAGCGATTGACCTAGAACGAGCAAAATTTATTCAGCAAATGGCAGATATACCTGCCCTGCACCTTTCAGATGAGAGTAAAGCAGTAATAATCCATGAAGCATTCAAGATAGTAACCGGCCATGAGTTTCTGAATATGCTGCCAGAAGTTACAGAGAAATACTACTCAGCGACTGACTTGGGAGAAATATTTGGAGTGTCGTCAAAGAAAATCGGGAAGATAGCGAAGGCATACGGATTGAAATCAGCAGAAGGTGAGGCTTCCCAGTTCGGGAAATGGGTACTTTCAAAATCGCAATATTCTTCGCACCAATGCAGTACGTTCATATATAATCAGAAAGCGAAGGACTGGTTCAAGGAACATATAACCTTGTTATAGTAAAGAAAGGAAAGAGATAAAAGTGATAGCCATAATATTAAGTGAAGCAGAAGCGGTAGCCTTAAAGGAGTTATTGTTTGACTTTGTGAAACGAGTATCAGGTTATGGAAATCAGCGAAGGCCAGAGGAAATAGCGATACTTCCAGCAGTAATGCAATTATTATTGAATGCTAGTGAAGCCAGCTCCGAGAAAACTTCATTCACGAATAGAGTATCATTCGGAAAACGTCCCCCCACAACGAAGCCAGATAGTGAAGCAGAAAAACAGGACACTTTTTCACATTTTTTAGAAAATGATAACAACAATATAGTCGGGCCTCCGTATACAGGTAGCTTTTTGCCAATATAGAGAGCATTAAGGACAGTAAAGAAAGGAGTGAATAAAAATGCCTAGATTTAGTATAGACATAGACGGTGATACTGCAGGACACATAGCTTGGAAGTTACATGCAGACCATTCAAGTGATGGAGATAATGACGCAGATTGTAAAGAATTAATCAACGTCATTAAAAAACTGAATGATTTTACTTTGCAACTGGAAGCTACTTCTCCGATAGAGGAGTAATTGATAGCGTAGTCTGACATTTAGTGCAATATATCTCCACAGCCCTTAGTGAATTTATTTCACCTGGAATATTTGCATCACTATTAATAGACACTAATCGCCACTCATATTTCCCAGTATATGGAGCCTAGCAATAAGGACAGTGAGTGATGGTGTAATCAAGCATTTTTTTAACCTCCCTTCTAAGTAAAAGTTCAGGACAAATTAATTTTAGCAGGGAGGTTTTAATAAAAGGAGGTGAGGCGGTTGACCTTAAGCCTTATCTGGAAATTAGTATTGATGTTCATATTTGTAGCGATATACACGAGCCTTAAGTAATCCCAACTCAAACCAAACACAAAACCCCACAGGAGGAAAAAATTATGACCTACATAGTAAGTTCATACGTGAAAGTAATGCAGAGGCGGCAGAAATTATCATTTCGTCTTCGCAATGTAGTTCTTCGGGACAATTTAGAAGCCCATAGGAAGCACCATAAAGGAGAGCGACCGAATGCTTAATGCGGAAGACAGGTATAACGTATGGTCTAATTACGCAGAACGAGCGCGAAAGTTCTTTAATGATGTTGAGGACACGCTGAACAGCCGATTTGCGCCTTACCGAGAGGCAGCGGACAAAGATACACCTGAAATACGAAAACTGTTCGATATGCCAGCCGACCTGACAGAGTTTTTGCAGGAAAAGAAATCAAGCTCCCACAAAGAATATGTAGCATGGGATAGCGAGCAATATAACGTGAGCCGTTGTTTTGAAGCATGGTCGTTAGGACTTTGTCCGCAGGTAATGCTGAAAGAAGCAGCATATTTGTTCTTGTTAGGTGCAGATTGGAAGGACATAGCCCGTCTCAAGCAGTCTAAAGGTATAAGCGCGAAGGATACGCAAGAAGCAGTAGAGCTGTTGAAGGCGCAGCATGTGATAGAGCATAAAGCGTCATAGACTTAGGAGGCAAAATCATGGATATGATTCTGCTGATGATAACGGGAAGCATTATAGGTTTTACGTTGGGACGGCTTGCTTGGTATCTTAGCCAAAAGGATAAACGAAAAAAGTAAAGTAAGAAAGGAAGTGAAAACATGGACGCGTTTAACTTAACTCCGCAGGAACTAGAAACTCTGAAACAAGATTTATTGACTTTTATCCACAATATAGCCATTAAGTCGAATGAGAGTGTATTCCCCGACGCAAGAGTGAAAGTATTGCCTGAGCTAGTAAATCTTTTGTTGCAGAATACAGGAGTAATAAGGTTAAGAGATGAGCAATTAAAGACCGTAATCGATGCACTTGTGAAAGCGGAATACGAAGTTGCAACGAAAGACGGTCTAATAGTAACCGATTTGCCAGATGAGACAAATGGTACATTAAAACTAGATTACAGCAACTTGCTGAAAAATCTTAGGGAAGCGATAAGTATTCTAGATACTTCAGTGTACAGCCGT
>CALAUZ010000423.1 GCA_937892105.1 uncultured Fretibacterium sp.
TCTTGGCCAAGTTCACAGGTCTGTAGCTCTCAGTCCGAAGCTCTATTACGCCAAACGTATTCTTATCTTACTAAACTAATTTTTTCTGTCGCTAGTTGATAATCGGGGTTTCCTTGCAGGCAATGAACCCGCCGTGCCCCCTGCTCCCAGTACCTACACTTTGAGCGAACGAATTAGCGAACGAATTAGCGAACGAATTAGCGAACGGCAGAAAACAGATATAACACTAGCTACACCATATATTAATAGCGAATTAGTGAACGAACGAATATACCCTTATATAGGGTATATATTCGGTTCGGTTCGCACTAACGCGAATAATTAATTCGGTATTTATTCGGTTCGGTTCGCTAAATTATCAGAAAACAGCATACAATTTTTCTATTGGCGTATAGATTCTTTTGATTCTGATTCCGTTTCCTGCGTGCCATGTTGCGTCTGTAAGTGTCTATTCAGATTTGTAATTACGGCTTGTTTATATAATGCCTCCGCGCTCCCCTGCGGGCTTACGTCAACGCAATAATAATCGCGTCCCTCGATTACTCGTTTTAATATAATCCCTTTTTCGTGTAATCCTTTACGCCCTGAGTTAAATTCATTACGTTTCGTATCTTGATTGTCTTGTGCTGATAGTTCGTAGGAGACTTTGCGCCAATCTTCTATATAAATTCCTGCTAATATGTTCCCCGTATTCTTATCTTCGATCTTAACTCCGTCCCTTAAGATTGCCTCTTTAAAAGTCTGTTCGGCGGTTCTTTCAGGTTTATTGAGTTTTACGGCCTTTACTGTTTCCTGTTCAGTGAATATATTAGATTTATACGCTTCAATAGTACAAGTATTAACCGGTTGCCCTTCTTCATCGTACCAGTTAGGAATTTCAAATTGCTCTAGTGTCAATATTATCTCTTTTTCTTCTTGAGCTTCTTTATTCTTCGTCTGATTTAGCCTAATATTGCTCTGTCCTTTTTCTTTACTGATTTTGAGTTCAATATCCATAGCTCCTCGTAAAGCACTAGAGCCTCTAGCTCTATCTTTAGCTTCTTGAGCGACTCCGGTATGGTGAACTAAAACGATAGAACAGCCGAATTCACGAATTAATTTCCTGCATGGTGTCAGAAAAGCTCCTATATCTTGAGCGCGGTTTTCATCACCATTCATGAAAACATGTAGAGTATCTATAAAGATTACGGCAGGCTTTGGGGATATATCTCTGATATTCTCAATAGTAGCAGAGATGTTATATTCTTCTGTATCATCGTCTAAGTGAAATGCTTCATCAATGACGGTTAATTCTACGTTTTCTGGATTAATAGCTCTCTTAGCTGCCCAGCCTGCGAATCGTTTTCTTAAGCCTGCAACGCCCTCACCTGCTAAGTAGATAACAGGCCCGTGTTTAAGAGCTCTACCGTTCCAATTATTAATTTCTGAACATGCAATACTAGCTGCCATGTCAACCGCAACGAAAGATTTGCCGCTTCCCGGTGCCCCGAAAATCATATGCAGTGCTTGTTCTTGAATGTAGTTCTTAATGTAATATTTAATCGGTGCTGGATTTCTGCAAAAGTCAGCGAACGAATGACGCGAATATTTTTTGCGTTCTAATTCGTTTTTATTCGGTTCGGTTTGCTCGTTAGCTTGTTGATTCTGAGTCTTGGCTGAGTCTTTTGAGAACTCCTGCTTTAACGTATCAAGTTTATCTTTAGCGAATATCGTGGCATCGCTTATTATTGTTTTCAGTTTATCTTTTACTTCATTGAATAGCTGTGTTTGTTTGAATAGACGCTCTATTTGGGAGTTATCAAAATTACATATATAAGCTAAACGAGGCATAACGAATCCGGCTGCTTGGATAGCATTTATATACTCTCCGTTCACTTTATGAGTCTCGTATTTTCCCTCACAAAAATCTTTTATCATATTGCCATATTGGGACTGAGTCAAGCGTGCCCATAATTCCGCGTCATGAGTCCTGTTGTTGCTCTCGTTATTGTTCTCTGAGTTCGTAAGTCCTAATTGCTGTGCGATATATGCATCCATAATTATGCCCTCCGTGTTGTAATATAATAGTCGTTAAAATCCTGTCCGATTACAGGCGGTAAAATCATCTTTACTGCATAGCCTGCGTCTACGACTTCTTGAGCACTCTTAACGCCACGTCCTGAATAGTCGTAATCACCTGCTATAATAATTTGAATATTTTTAAAAAGGCCGTCAACTTGCTTATCAAGTTTGAGCCTCCATGCCTTAGCAACGTTTATCAAGTTATGACATGACATAGCACAGAAAACAGGAGACTCAAAATCTGTCAACGCCAATAGTGAAAGTCCTGTAGCAACGCCCTCACAAATGAATATGATTTTTACTTTGTCTGAAAAGCCGTTATCCCCTCTGCATTGATGCGGGATTAACTCACAATAACAGCCCTGCAACGGTATATTTTTATAAAAACTTTTCTGATATTTCCCCTCATGGTTGAGCTTACCTGAAATAACCTGAAGTCCCCTCATGCGTTCTTCTATGTATGGTGAGTAACCTGAATCAATATGCACTAAGGGTATTAATAAATCTCCGACATGTGAAAAATCATCATTGCTTGTCTGATTTACTTTGACTCTGAATTCTGCATTTAGGTTTGCAGTAAAAGGGATTTGCTCAACCCCTTTTGCTTTTAAATACGGGTGATTCTCGTACCTTGTATTTTTACCGCTACTGATTATGACGCGCTGTTCTCTGTCATAAATCGTGAATTCTTTCATCATTTGCACACGAGCGCGGGCTTCGTTTTCTTTATCCTGTTTTGCTCTTTCAGCTGCTCGCCTGCGGGACTCCTCTATAGCCTTCTCATATTGCTTCTTGTCGTATTTAGGTCTGTAATCCTTGCTAAGGCTGCCCTTCTGCATACATGAATGCTTGCGAAAATCCATAGCACCGAAATTAACAAAGCCGTCTGCGTGAATATAATACGCTCCTGATTTAGCCCCGCTTTTATCATCATCAATAGAGAATCGGTAAGTCTGGCCGTCAAGTTCAGGATAAAAATTTTCCTTCGGTGTAATTCCTAGATTCGCCAAATGAGAAAAGAATTGCTCTACGATAATTGACTCATCTACCATTATTAAGCTCCTGAGTATTCATTAAATTTGCTTCAAATGCTTCAAGCTCCGTGAGTGCCCATCGGTGCGAGTTCCCTATGTAAAATCCTTTGGGTAGCTTCCCCGTTCTTATATAGTTATAAACACTGGGTTTGCTTATCCTGTAACGTTCGACCAAGTCGTTTATTGTTAAAAATTGCTTCATTGTGTTCACTCCTTTTTCTTTGCTTTTTTCTTCGTTCACCTGTACAATGAATACAAATGAAAGAAAAAAAGAATAATTTTTATAAAAAAAAGAACTTTACTCGTTCCCTGAATGTCTCTATATTATAGTAGATTTTCAGGGATTTAGCATTTTTTAACACGATTATATAAATTCATATAGCTTTATTCTTGGCGTTCTACCCATCCGAAATCAGCGAATAGTCTTCAGGTCTTTTG
>CALAUZ010000424.1 GCA_937892105.1 uncultured Fretibacterium sp.
TAAGTCACTTCTATGTGAGATACGCGTCTGTTTTCCCAAAAGTGGCCTAAGAAAAATCTCATACACAGTTTACTTGAAAGACACTGAAGCAACGGGAATTTGTATCATTCGCATAAATTCATTATTCCCAAATAACACTTTTAACCGTAAAATTTCAGCTACCCAAAAATTTTTTTACATTCACAGAAGGGAGATACTATTCTATGGATTATGCAATAGGTGTAATTCTGCTCCTAACATTCTTCGCTCTTGCCTGGTACTGCATTAAAGGCTTCAACCTAATGATCGGCTTCCTCGTCATCACAGTGTTATGGACTGTCCTTCCTCTCGTTGGAACTCTCTTTGTTTCGCCGGAGTTTCTGGAAGCATACCCTGTTCTGAAGTTCGGCGCAGGAACAGGAAAAACCCTCGTCCAGATACTCAACAGCATATATCAGTCAGCTCCTGAAGGCTGGGGAACAACACTGGTTAATGTCTGCTGGGGCGCATGGTTCGGGCGTGTCCTCATGGATACGGGCATAGCTTCAACCCTTATCCGCAAAACCGTAGAGCTTGGCGGCGATAAACCCGCAGTAACAATCTCGCTCCTTAACCTCGTTACAGCGTTAATCTTCACATCAATGACAGGTGCAGGCCCCGTTATCGCTATCGGCGTTATCGTTCTGCCTATCCTTATGTCGCTGGGAGTTCCGAAGGCTATCGCTATGTTCTCGTTCATGGGAGCTGTCGCCTCTGGTATCTACCTCAACCCCGTGAATTTCGCACAGTACCGCGCGTTCTTCATTAAGCCCTCAGAAATGCCAGACTTTACACTCGGCTGGTACGCGGCTCATTGGGGATATGCTGCACTCGCAATAATGCTTGTTGTTACGACATTGCTTGCGTTATTCTATCTCGGAAAGTCAAAATCACGCCGTCAATGGGCTGCTCAGACAAGAACGCCTCAAGCCTCCCAGAAAGACGCTCCTATGTATACCCTCATTCTTCCCGTTGTACCCGTTATCCTTAACATCGCCTTCAACTTCTCTGTTATAGGCGGTTTCGTAATTGCAGGATTTGCGGCACTGTTCCTTTGCGGGAGAATGTCTGGTACTTTCAGGGAGAACTGCCAGCTCGTCAACAAACTCTACTATGAGGGCGTTGTTGACACTGCACCGCTTGTAGGCTTCCTGCTTACCCTGCCGATGTTCAACGCTGTAGCTGTGTACGCTTCACCCTACTTCAACGTCGTAATCGGCGGCATAATGCCGACATCAGAGTTTGTAGTCTGCGTAGTGTTTGCGGTTCTCCTTTTCATGGGACTGTTCAGAGGCCCAATGACACTTGTCGGTTGCGGCGCGGCAACACTCGGAGTTCTCTCGAATGTCGCAAAATTCTCCGTACCGTTCCTTTATGGCGTGTTCGCAATTCCTACAATCACCGTCAACATCGGCTGCTGCATAACTCAGTCATGGGTTGCATGGGGACTTGCCTACACTAAAGTTGAATCCCGCGACTTCCTGAAACTCTCAATCCCCAACGCTTACGCCACAGGTGTATTGCAGTATGCCGCAGTGTATCTCCTGCTCACGGGGCTTGGCACAGCATGGATGGTCGGCTAGGGAGGATTATCCGCAATGTCAGAGAATGAACGCCGCAGTGTGCGCATGGGTATTGACGTAGGCGGAACGTACACCAAATGCGTCGCAATGGACAACCTTACGCACGAGATTATCGGCAAGAATGAAGTCAAGACTACTCACGATGATAAAGACGGTGTTGCGGCCGGAGTAGTACAGTCATTCCGCAACTGCATGGCCGAAAACGGCATTAAGCCCGAAGATGTCGTGTTTGTCGCACACTCAACAACGCAGGCAACTAACGCTTTCATTGAGGGAGACGTTGCGAATGTCGGAGTATTTGGGGTTGCAGGAGGGTGGTTTGAGAGCTTTCTGGCAAAAAGACAGCTTGCCCTTCAGGATATAGTCTTAGACCCAAAAACAGGAAAGGTTATCAGAGTATTCAACGCTTTCGCCCGCAAAAAGGACTTAACTCCCGAATTTGTGGACAAGACAGTTGATGACCTCATCGCTAAAGGTTCGCAGGTTATAGTTGCGTCAATGGCCTTTGGTGTTGACAGCATGGACGAGGAACAGATGATACATGATTCTGCCGCAAGCAAGAATGTTCCCGCGACAATGGCTTCTGACATCACGAAACTTTACGGCCTCACCAGACGCACTCGCACTGCCGCGATAAACGCCTCCATACTCCCCAAAATGATAGCCACCGCAAACGCCACAGAAAGTTCTGTCCGCAAAGCAGGGGTAACTGTTCCATTGATGATAATGCGCGGAGACGGCGGAGTAATGGAAATCTCGGAGATGAGGAAGCGTCCTATCCTTACGGCACTTTCCGGCCCAGCTGCTTCGGTCATGGGGTCATTGATGTATCTTCGTGCCTCGAACGCAATATACTTCGAGGTTGGCGGAACCACAACCAACATCGGCGTAATCAAGAACGGCAGACCAGGCGTTGACTACGCACAGATTGGCGGCCATGACACATACATAAGCTCGCTTGACGTGAGAATACTGGGCTGTGCTGGCGGATCAATGGTTCGTATAAACGACAAGGAAGTTGTTGACGTTGGCCCAAGAAGCGCACACATTGCGGGGTGTGAGTATGCGTGTTTCACTCCTGAAGAGGAGATAGTTGATCCTCAGATTGAGATGGTCAGCCCAAAACCAGGAGACCCTGACGATTACGTTGTTATACGCCTGAAGAGCGGTAAGAAAATATGCTTCACCAACACTGATGCGGCAAATGTTCTCGGCCTCATTGACGAGAAATACTTTGCTCACGGCAACGCTTCAGCAGCAAGAAAAGCAATGCAGCCTGTTGCGGACAAACTCGGTATCACTGTCGAGGAACTGGCCACTCAGATTTTGGAGAAGGACTATGAGAAGGTCAGCGCGTGCATAAGTTCATTGGCGGACAAGTACCAGCTTGACAAAGAAAGTATGCGCCTTGTTGGCTGCGGTGGCGGAGCTGCCTCACTCGTTCCGTACTGCGCGAACAAGATGGGGTTGCAGTACAGCATTCCCGAAAACGCCGAAGTCATATCCTCAATCGGTGTTGCACTCTCGATGGTTCGTGATGTTGTCGAACGCGTCATTCCCAACCCAACGCAGGAGGACATTCGCGGCCTCAAGAAGGAAGCCATAGATGCGGCGGTGAGTTCAGGAGCTTCGCCGGACACGGTGGAAGTTCACATAGAGATAGACAGCCAGACAGGTAAAGTTACGGCGATCGCTACGGGTTCAACGGAAGTGAAAACTACTGACCTCCTGAAGGAATGCGATGAAGCAGAGGCAGAGCAGCTTGCAAAAGAGGATTTCGGGAGCAAGGTCAGCAACATTCATCTTGCCGCAAAGACCGACAAGTTCTACGTCTATCAGGGCGACAAAGACGATAAACACCCCGTGCGCATTGTTGACAAGAAGGGCTTTATCCGCGTCCAGTGTTCACAGGCTGAAGTGGTGAAGTGCAAGGTCAGCGAGTATCTTGACGAGGTTCGCAGGCTCTGGGAAGATACGGCAGTGTTCAAGACCGACAGCATACTAAGGCCGGATTACTTCGTCTGCTTCGGGCCGAGAGTGAGCGATTACAGTGCGGTAGACCTCGAACATGTAGAGCTGTTGATGGATTTGGACATCGGCGACCGTGATGCTGATGAAGAGATTATCATTGTCGGCTCAATCACGGAGATATAGCAGACGTTACAGCCCCTCTCACTAATGGGAGGGGTATTGTTATGATTATGGACTGGCAATATATCAGTGAGAAACTCAAGCCTATAGCAGACGGTTTGTTCGGGAAACATAGAATGCCAAAGTATGAGCGTCCTCATTACGAGACATATCCGCTTGAATACATGATGGAGCGTCTGGTGAAAATTTCTGCGTTTGACTGGAGGCATTACGCATTCTCGCGCGAACCTCTCAACGGAAAGTTCACGCCCTTACAGCGTCTTGAATGGACGAGGAAGGCCATTGAGTGCGGGGAAGTTTACGCAGACCGCATGATTTCTGAATACGGCACTGACGATCCGGAAGCCATAGCCCAAAAACTCGGCCTTGAAGTTTATTATCCGCAGTATCCGGAGAAGACTGACAGGGTGTTGTTCGCGGAGTTCGTGAAGCCCAATCGCATAAACATCTTCATGGACGCAGTGAGACGTGCAGAAAGACTGTTGCAGAAGCATTCCATAAGAAGGATACTGACTGACAGGCTTAATTTGGCGAAAGTCATTCTCTCTCATGAGATGTTCCATCACGTAGAGGAGAAGTACAGGCGTGAGATTTTCACGATGACCGAGAAAGTCAGACTGTGGTCGCTTGGGCCTCTGCATAATGACAGCGGGATATTTGCGTTAGGAGAGATTGCTGCGATGTCGTTTGCACAAAAACTGAATAATCTGCCGTATTCTCCGTATATTCTTGATGTGTTTCTGGTGTATGATTATTCTGCGGAGGAAGCAGGAGGACTTTACGGGGAGATTATGGAGTTATCCGGCCTCGAACCGTAATTGTCCCTTTCCTTCGCCGCCCCAAATATTACGCACAAAAGGGAGCTGGTAATTTTATGAGCGTAAAAATACCGTTTGAACAGCTTAAATCTACCGCAAAAAAAGCATTCCTTAATATCGGCCTCACAGAAGAACAGGCAGAAACCTGCGCACATATTCACGCGTCATCAAGTGCTGACGGTGTGGAAAGTCATGGAATGAACCGCATTCCGCGTTTTGCCGAGTACGTTGCGAAAGGCTGGATTAACCTAAAGGGAAGCCCCCAGCTTATCAAAGCCAGAGGAGCAGCAGAGAATTATGACGGTCAGCTCGGAATTGGCATAACGAACGCGCTTTTCTGTTCACAGCGTGCCATGAAGCTGGCTGATGAACACGGAATTGGCCTCGTTGCCCTGAAGAATACTACCCACTGGATGAGGGGCGGTACTTATGCGTGGAAGATGGCAGAGGCAGGTTATATCGGTATAAGCTGGATTAACACCGAAAGTTGTATGCCAATGTGGGGAAGCGATACAAAGAGTGTTGGGAACAACCCCTTCTGCATTGCTATACCCAGAGAGGACGGACAGATTGTTGTTGACATGGCAATGAGCCAGTATGCTTACGGGAAACTCGGAGTTTACAGGCTTGCCGGAAAGAAGCTGCCTTATCCAGGAGGTTTCGACAAGGACGGCAAACTAACATCAGATCCCGGCGAAATTGAGGACTCAATGCGCATACTTCCCACAGGGTACTGGAAGGGTTCAAGCCTTGCAATAGCACTCGACATTGCCGCAGCAGCAATCTCGAACGGTCTCTGCGGTTCCGACATGGACGACAACAACAACGGAAGCTGTACAGGCTGCTCACAGATATTCATTGCGATAGATCCCTGCATGTTCGGCGAAAAGGGTGAAATTCAGGCCATGATGAACAGGCGTGTGGAACGTGCTGACAGTGCGCACCCAATTGACCCGAAACACCCCGTGAAGTGTCCAGGCGAAAGCACGATTGAACGCAGAAAGGCAAGCATGAGGGACGGTGTTACTGTTGACGAAAACATTTGGGAGCAGGTCTGCGCGCTTGCAGAAGGTAAAGGCGTTTCAGGACATATCGAGTAAGGAGGCAGGGCAGTAATGTTAAGCTGTAATATTTCGCTCGCAACAAAGTATAATTATCTCGCGGATAAGTTCAAGGCTGGCTATAAGTGGCTTTCTGAGACGGACATTAAGGCACTTGCTGACGGGAAATATTCCATCATGGGTGATGATGTTGTCGCTGACGTGCAGTCTTACACCACAGAACCGGCAGAAAAACGCAGGTTCGAGACGCACGACAAGTTCTTCGACATTCAGTACATGGCCGAAGGGTGCGAGTATTTTGGTGTCTGCAAGCGTGAGGGGCTGAAGCTCCATGACTCTCACCCTGACAGGGACGTTGAGTTCTACGATGATCCTGAATGTTCCGGCATGGTTCTTCTGGAAGAGAGGGACTTCATCGTTGTTGCCCCTGAAGATGCACATAAGCCTAGATGCTGCGTGAAAGTTCCGGCAAAAGTGCGCAAGGTAGTAATCAAAGTAAGAGTGTAACAGGCAAATATAGAGGAGGGTAACAAAATGCAGATAGTTTATGATATGGGTAACGGTTTACGTCTCGTAGACCTTTCGAAGCTGGTTGACCCCGCAACTGAGACAAGACGCTGCAAGCTCCACCGTTTCAACACAGGCGGCCCAATCCCCGATTTCCACACGAACGTTGACATCATGACCCACTTAGGGACGCACGCGGAATGCCCCTACCATCACAATGACAACTGGCCGGACGTTACAGGTATTCCTCTGACAACGTTTGTCGGTCGCGGAGTATACGTTGACTTCAAGGAGACATGCGCACAAAGGGCACACATCACAGCGGCTGACCTTGACCGCGAGGCAAAGAAGGTACGCGAGGGCGACATAGTGATAATCGACTCGTCCTACAAGCTCAATCCCTTCACTCCCGACACTAACACCGAGAAGGACAAACGTCTTCTTGTGAACGGAGAGACAGCCGAATGGTTCAAGGCAAAGAAGGTAAAGGCGGTAGGTTTTGGGGACGGTGTGTCAATCGAGAACTGCAACGAGGACGTTAAACCCTTCCACGACATACTGCTTGCCGAAAACATCATATTCATCGAGGTGCTGAAGAACCTTGAACAGCTTAAACGCGATGTCTTCTTCATGTCATTCTCGCCGCTGCCGATTGTTGGCCTTGATTCCAGCCCTGTACATGCATATGCGATTGAAGGGCTTACGGAGTTTTCGGACTAATGAGGATAGCAGTTATAGGCGCGGGAGCTATGGGTTCAATTTACGGCGGAAGGCTCTCGCTGAAAAATGGCGTATATCTTGTTGATACCAGTGCGGCAATAGTTGATGCTGTAAACTCCGGCGGCCTTATCCTTGAGGAGGCTGGGAAGGATAACATCTATCACCCCAAAGCCACAACATCAACGGAGGGTCTTGAACCTGCTGACCTCGTTATACTGTTCGTGAAGGCTCTGTATTCCCGTGCAGCACTTCAGGCTAACAGGGGAATAATCGGCTCAAATACATACCTTATGACGCTTCAGAACGGCTCAGGCCATGAGGACATACTATCGGAGTTTGCCCCAATCGAACGCATAATCATCGGGACAACGGAGGATAATGGAGCGGTGTTGGCACCTGGCCATGTCAGACACGGCGGGCAGGGTAACACGAATATAGGAATGCTTGCGCCGGATACAGCAGGTTTTCTCCAGAAGGTGAAGGAATGCTTTGACAGTTGCGGCTTCAACGTCAGGATACACAGTAATATTCAGCAGTTAGTGTGGAACAAACTTTTTGTGAACGTTGCATTAAGCGCGGTAACAGGCATACTGAAATGCGAGATAGGCTATGTATATGAGAATGAGAATGCCTTTGCCCTGTCGAAATCATTGCTTCATGAGGCAGTAAATGTTGCACACGCGCTTGGTCTTGAGGCTGACGAGACGAAGCTGACTGATGAGATAATATCAGTGTGCAAAAACTCCCCTCACGGTGTAACGTCAATATGTGCTGACCTCAGAGCAGGACGAAAAACTGAAGTTGCAACAATAAGCGGCTCTGTCGTAAGGTCGGCGGAGAAATGCGGCGTTAAAGTTCCGTGTCATGAGTTCATTGTCAACATGATTCACGCAATGGAAAATATTAGTACGAGGTGAAAGTTTCAGAATGAAAGCAGTAAGAATAGTTGAACCCTTCAAGGTTGAGTGTATTGATGTACCAAAACCAGAACCCAAAGAAGGTCAGGCACTCCTCAAAATCGAGGCGGCAGGGATTTGTGGTTCTGACATCGGCGCGTTCAGAGGCACGAATAACCTTGTGAGTTACCCTAGAATTATCGGCCATGAGCTTGCAGGTACGGTAATCTCAATCCCCGAAAACAACCCCAAAGGCATAAAGCCCGGCGACAGGGTAGTTGCCGAACCCTACATGTTCTGCGGACACTGCTACCCTTGCAGGATAGGACGCACAAACTGCTGCACCGACATGCACACTCTCGGTGTTCACACTGACGGAGGAATGTGCGAGTACTTCTGCCACCCTGCAAGTATGCTCGTGAAAATCCCCGAAGGAATGACGTGGGAACAGGCGGCAATGGCTGAACCACTCACGATAAGCCTTCACGGTATACACAGGGCCGGGCTTAAAGCTGGCGAGTTCTGCGCTGTTACAGGTGCAGGCCCAATCGGACTTGCGGCGGCAATGACAGCTCAGGCTTACGGCGGGCACGCTATACTAATCGACATAGTACAGGAACGTCTCGATTTCGCGAAGAACAAGGCGGGTATCGAGTACATCATCAACTCAGCCACAGAAAATCCCGTTGAGAGAATTAGTGAGATTACTGGTGGCGACATGGCTCAAGTTGTAGTGGAATGCTCAGGGGCTAACTCAGCCATACGTTCAGCACTGGTTGATTATGTATCACACGCGGGCAGAATTACTCTCACAGGGTGGCCGAAGAAGGAGACCAGCCTTCCCACAGACCTCATAACTAAGAAGGAAGTTGACATCAGAGGCGGAAGGAACAGTGCAGGAGAGTTTGAGGAGGCACTTGAGCTTATTCACTCACGGCGCGTTGACATGGAGAAGATGCTCACGAAGACGGTAACGGCTGATGAAGCTCCGGCAGTCATCGTTGACATCGAGAAAAATCCCGGTAACTACATGAAGGTAGTTGTAAAATTCTAAAGCAGAGTAATAGTTTCCCCTTGTCTGAAAATGGCAGGGGGATTTAGTTTATTTATGCGTAAAAACAACTATAGTTTTGACCGCAATTTATGAATAGTTTATAATCGTTCTGCCAAATAAATTTTCTCTGACTGAAGGAACTTTAATTATAATGAAAAAGAACTCTTCACTTATATTTGCAGGAGTATTTTTGGTTTTATGCATTCTTCTCTGCGCAGGAGTATGGTTCTCCCTTCATGGACTTTATGTTTACCGCGAAGAATTTGACCAGCTCGACGCAGAACGAAACAACAATACAGGCATAATCACCAACCTTGAAGCACGAAACGCAAGCCTCTCACGCATAACAAAACTCAGCATAAACCAGGCAGGAACAGTTCCGGACGCAATAGTCTTTTACGGCATGGCAAGGCAGATAATAGAAATGCACAGCATAGGCTTGCTTTCCATGACATCATCTGGCCAGAACGACTCCGGAAAACGGGATAACACACTTAACCTTAAACTTTCAGCAAATTATTACCAGCTTGCATACATGTTCGCAGACCTAAGAAATCTTCCAGTCGCCTCAAAAATTACGTCCCTGCGAATTAACCGCAATCATGATCTGCCTGAAGAACTAGTGGAAGCTGATGTTACCATTGAAGTCATGACGGAGTAATAACCATGCATATGAAGGACACAAGAGAAAATGCTCAACAATTTTACGAGGTTTTGACGGGGGTCTTCAATGATGAACAGTCCAAGATTACTAGGATTGTATGTTTCGCCGTTCTGTTGTTCGGAATGCTTTGGGGCGGCTTCAACTATTACCGTGCCACAGTACTAGCGGATACCAGTACGCCCATAGATGGAGACTTGTTCCAGGATAACTACATGCCCGGCAATGACGCTTCACTGAATAGAATTGTTGACCTTGCACAGGCTGTTGACGCTATGAAGCTCGGAGGCGATACATTAGCCGCCGCAATAGACAGCATGAACAGAATGCCCTTCAACCTCGATCCCGCAGGACAGGGAGGACTTGATCCTGTGGCAGCTCTTGGAACAAACGTAAATCAGGCAGATGATACTGGTATTCCAGGTTCTTCAGGTGTTCACGGCGGAAATGAACCTCAGCCTGGCCCTCTCGTTGTGAAAATGATAATGACGACTAATGGCGGACAGAGGATTGCTGTTGTTGATGCAGGAGGAAAGAAGGCTGTTGTTGTGAAAAGAGGAGACAAGCTGCCCGGTGAACAGGGATTTGTATCATCAATAAGGCCGGAGGGAATAACGGTAATCTTCAACAAGAAAGAAGTTAAGTACGAAATTCCAGAAATAAGCAAATTTGAAGAGATAAAGTAGTATAATATGTTTTACTTACAAGAAAATCATAAATTTACGAAGGGGAAGAATACATATGTTACGCAAATCGTGCCTGCTTCTGGCTCTCATAGTATACATATTAGCGTCCAGTCCCTCTTTTGCTGCCCAGAAGAACACTAAGTATAACGGCCCTCTGCTTACAGGCTGCAGGATATACCAGCTTGGCGAAGATGAATTTATCCTCACTCTGTCCGGTAAAAAACTTCCAAATCCGGAGCATGAAGTCTTTGACAACGGAATTACCTTCACGCTTTACGAGACCAAAGCATTTAAGCCTGAAACAATAAATTCACAGGTTCGTGAAATTGTTGAAACAGTACCATTACTTTATGATTTCACTGTGGAAAATATATCCGAAGATAATACATTTATGGTTTCTATAGAGATAAAAGCTAATCTTCCGCTCAAATCCAACTACCTTTCACGTTCACATGACGGTTACAACATACGCATAAAATCAGAAAGGACGCAAGCTCTCTCTCTGGGAAAAACGTATCTTCCGCCGCCTAAGCAGGTTCCAACCCCCAATACTGACCTTCCCTTCAGAGTGAACAAGAAAGTAACCCTTGAACTTAGAGACGCTGAATTGCGGGACGTACTCAGGGGTTTAATGGCATACATAGGGCGCAATATCATCATTGATCCTTCTGTGCCGGCAAATATTCTTGTTACTATGACGCTTGTCGATGTCAGGATAGACGATGTATTGAACTACATCATGCGGACGTATGACCTTGCAGCTTACAGTGCTGGTGAGAACACTACGGCGTTCGGAACAATGGAAGGGCTTTACAAGTTATCCGGCGGAAGGGAACTGAAGACATTTCCGATATCATTTGCCGAGCCTGCACAGGTTGGTACTCTGTTGAGAAGCATTGCAGGGCTTGAGGAGAACGCGCTGACTGTTGATGAGCGTATGAGGGTGTTGTACGTGAACACTAACCCCGCGAAAATGCAGGAGGTTGCGGAACTCATAGACCGTCTTGATGTGCCTCAAAAACAGGTCATGATACAGGCCAGCATATTCGAGTTCACCGACGCTGACAGCCTCTCGATTCAGAATGCGCTGCAAATTGCCTATGACGACATACAGGTTAATCTGGGAGGTACTACGGGTATAGGCGTGAATTACAGGCAGGATCGCTCCGTCAAGGGCAGCAGAAGCATTTGGACGGCAAGGACTATCGTGGATACTTTCACCGCGCTTGAAAACAAGAACAAGGGCAAGGTCATAGCAAATCCATCAGTCATAGCGATAGACGGCTTGCAGGCAAATATAAAGCTGACGAACGATTACATGTATGCTTCGGGTAAAGATGAGGCAGGGAATGTTACGTTCGAGAAGGAGGAAATAGGCCCTACACTGACGTTCACGCCTAAGATAGAACGCGACGGCTATGTCAGGCTGAAGCTCCAGATAAAGACCGGCGATGTCATAGGGACAACATCAAGCGGTAACAGCGAGAATATCCCAATAACATCGAACAGGGACGTAACGACAGAGATACGCGTAAAAGATGGAATGCCTTTCGTAATCGGCGGATTGTTCCAGGACAACAAGAGCAGGACTGTCAACAAAATTCCGGTGCTGGGAAATATTCCGTTGCTTGGGGATCTTTTCACATACAAGCTGAACTCGACCTCAAGGACACAGGCTGTAATGGTAGTAACGCCGTATATTCTTGACAGCGATTAGAGGCATTATAATATAATTAACCATCAAAAATTTGCAGGAGGTTTGATTCCAATGGCACAGGTAGCAGACACTACTACTTTCTACGTCGGCCTAAAGTTACGCTGGCAGGGCGGTATCTGGGAGATTGTCGAGTATGATCATCACAAGATGGGACGCGGAGGTGCAGTAGTCCGCACGAAACTGCGCAACGTAGAGACAGGCTCAATCGTGGAAAACTCGTTCAAGCCCGGTGAAAAGTTTGAGCGCATAATATACGAGGATAAACCCGCACAGTATTCATATAGGGACGGTGCAGATTACGTATTCATGGATCTGGCTACGTATGAGGAAATGAGGTTATCCCCGCAGGTTCTCGGAGATGCGGCGAAATATCTTGTTGACGACATGGAGATACAGATAGAATACTTCGAGGGCAAAGTTATGGGCATAGAGTTACCCAAGAGCGTAACGATGAAGGTTGTGGATACTCCTCCTGCGTTCAAGGGAGATACTGTAACAGGCGGTGGAAAGCCCGCAACGCTTGAGACCGGCCTTGTCGTAACAGTGCCGGTGTTTATTGAGCCTGGAGAACTGGTCGTAGTAGACACACGCACAGGAGCGTACCTGGAGCGCGCAAAGAAGTAATGCCCAGCTCTGACGACAGGAAGAATGCTAACGGCGGAATGATACATATCTCTGAGGACGTAATAGCAGAACTTGCCCGCAAGACTATTCAGGGAATACCCAACATAAAGACAGCATCAGGACTTGCCTCAAAGTTCAGCATAGGCAGAAAGAGCGGAGGCATAAGGGTTTCTGTGGAACATTCGCAGGGTACAGTTGCAGTTGACGCGTATGTTCTAGTGAAGTATGGGCAGAGGATACCGGATCTTGCGTGGGACGTTCAGGAGAAGATAAAGGATAATCTGGAACGCTACACGGGTTATGATGTTAAGGCAGTAAACGTGAATGTTCAGGGCATATATACCAGCTCAGGTGATAATATCGGTATGAATATAGAGCCTGAGAATATATCCCTTGAGGACGAGGCGGATTAGGCGATGTATTATCTTTGGAGGAACACGCCTTACGGGATTATACGAGTATCATATTCCGGCCTTTATGATTTTGTGGCAGAAGCTGTGAGGTCAAAACTGAGGCTTTACAGCTTAACACTCTCTCCAGCCGGTAAGAAGGAACATGCGGACTTGACTTTAGTATTTTCAGAGGAAGACTTATCGCCCGAAACGAAATCCAAAGTTGAGGAGCATATATCATCAGTTTTGAAGCCTATGGGTATGAAAGCCGCGATAGTGTGGGCAAGTCCGGAACGAGGGATAATGCCTGTAGTACTCAGCCCGTACACGTGGGCAGTGATAGCGTCATGCGTTGCTGTAGTGGTTACTGCGGGATTTGCGGGATTTTTCTGGTCAGCGTTCTGGGGAGCTTCTGTATGGTTTACAGCGAGGGGAATGAGAATGATTGCCAGAAAATTCAGGAGTGCGTAACATGACAGGGAAGAATACGAAATCAGGGAAGAAGTTTATCGGCAGGAAGTTTGGTGCGTTACACAGGTCGCGGGAATTGGCTGTGCAATTTCTGTGTTCGCTGGATTTGTATCCTGAGCAGGATTTTGCGGAAGCACTTGAACTTTTCCTTGACCTCGATGAAGTTGCGCAAGATGACACGCCTGAAGTCAAGGAACATTGCCGCTTGCTTGCGTTAAAGGTATGGAAGAAGAAGAGCGAGATTGACGCAGTATTGTTGCGCACGGTTACGGGGTGGAGACCAGAACGTATGGTGAGCGTAGACAGGACGATACTAAGGCTTATGGTTCTGGAGGGTTTTATGCTGAAGGCACTTCCTGTTGGGTCTGCGATAACTGAGGCTGTAACTCTTGCGGACGATTTTGGGACTAAGGATTCGCCGCGTTTTGTGAAGGGAGTTATGCACAAAGTATCGAAGTATTTTGCGGCTGAGGGGTCAGGAAATGGCGGAAGTTGACATATTGCTTGCGTCTTATAACGGGGAAAAGTATATTGCTGAACAGATAGACTCTATACTGGCTCAGACATTTACAGACTGGCGGCTGGTTATTCGTGATGATGGCTCAAGCGACAATACTCCTGCAATAATAGAGAAATACGCCGCGAAATATTCCGGAAAAATTGAGATTGTTCATGATGATACTGTATGCAAGTCTCCAACCAGCAACTTCTTTGAGCTGCTGAAACATGCTGAAGCAGATTATGTCATGTTCTGCGACCAGGACGATGTTTGGCTGAAGTACAAGATACAGATAACGCTGGACTACATGAAGAAAGCTGAACGCGATAATCCGAAAAAACCTGTTATGGTGTTTACCGGGCTTCAGGTTGTTGATGAGAAATTGAGGAGCATGGATTACCTGATGGGACTTAATTTCCCGGAAGCAAGATACTCTTTGCGAGAACTTCTTGCGTGTAACTGTGCAGCAGGTTGTACACAGATGATAAACAGGGAACTCTATGAGAAGCTGGGCGGATATGACAGGAGCATTACTCTTCATGATTGGTGGACAACTCTTTATGCGGCGACTTTCGGTATTATTGTTCGTGTTCCTATGGCACTGATACTTTACAGACAGCATGGGGATAATGCTATTGGGTCTGATAACATGACAGTAAAAGAAGGAATACTGCATAAGATATTGCGTTATATTAAGCACCCTTTTGCTGAGGTTTCAAAAGTTAATTATGTAAGGCGAGTACCAATAAGCATATTCTATTCGAGATTTTATGATTTAATGAGCCAGGAAAAACGGAATGAATTTGATGAATATCTTGGAATGTTCAGCAGTAGCATAATAAAGCGGTACAAATCTGTAATGAAGTTTTATAATCTTTACTTCTTCAGCATTCACAAGCAAACGAAGTTACGCCTAATATTTTTCGGAGACAAATGAAATCCCCCTGCCGGATATTCAGCGGGGGGCATTTATATTTCTATCTCACTGTTTGAACTGTTCTTTTGATAGCGGGACTGCAACAATATGCTTTGAAAAACAATAGTAGTATAAGCAAGAATTTACGGAAAGAAAAAACCCCCGGTTTGAAGCCGGAGGGTTATTTTTGTGCCTTATGTTACTCTGAGATGATGTAAAGCTCTTCGGATTCTGTTTCTGCCCCGTTATACAGAGCTTTGACACATACCTTGAAGTCACCGCGTACCATGTTCGCCGGAAGTACGAACTGCCCCTTGTCGATAGTTACGCCCTCAGCCTTTACGTCATCAATGAATACTGCCGCATTTGACACACCGAGTTCTGAACCATCAAGGCTTGACCACGTTCCGAGAATGAATGTTACGGGTTCTCCCGCCTTCACTGTAACGAGATCTTCGTCTCTGCCTTCATGCGCCTCAAGTATATCACTGCTTGCTACGCTGAGAGGTGCCGGAAGTATCACCGTACCTATGCCCGCTGTACTATTGCTGCTCAGAGAGTTGGTACCGGAAGTATAGCTTCTCGTTGTAACGACAATTGAGAACGTTTTTGTCGCCGTATTGCCATTACTATCCGTAACCTTGAGCGTGAAGCTGAATGTTCCTGCTCTCGTAGTAGTGCCTCTGAGATACAGGTAATTCCCTGACCTGAACATTGACAGACCTGTAGGAAGCGTCCCGCTAGTCTTCGTCCACGTGTATGGCGATGTACCATTAGTTACCGTTATGAAGTCGTTGTAGTACGTACCTACTGCTCCACTCTTAAACGTGTAGTTAATCGTGAGTTTCGGCCTTACGGTTATTGAGAAGGTCTTTGTTGCTGTTGTGCCGTAATTGTCTCTCACCCTGAGCGTGAAGGTATATGTGGCCGCTCTTGTAGGCGTACCTCTAAGATACAGGTAGTTTCCTGATTTGACCATTGACAGGCCAGAAGGAATTGTCCCGCTAGTCTTTGTCCACGTGTATGGCGATGTACCATTGCTTACTGTTATGAAGTCGTTGTAGTACGTACCTACTGTTCCACTCTTAAAGGTGTAGTTAATAACAGGGGTCGACTTGATTACTGTTATCGTGAAGGACTTTGAGGCTGTACTGCCATAGTTATCTCTCACCTTGAGCGTGAAGGTATATGTGCCTGCCCTTGTAGGCGTACCCCTGAGATACAGGTAGTTACCCGACCTGCTCATTGACAGTCCTGTAGGAATTGTGCCGCTCGTTTTCGTCCACGTGTATGGCGATGTACCATTGCTCACCGTTATATAGTCGGAGTAGCTCCTTCCAACTGTACCGCCAGTAAACGTGTAGTTAATCACAGGGGTAGACCTTGCTATAGTCATCGTGAATGACTTTGTGGCAGTGTTGCTATAGTAATCCCTCACTCTGAGCGTGAAGTAATACGTACCTGCGCTTGTAGGTGTACCCCTGAGATACAGATAATTCCCTGACTTGCTCAATGACAGGCCAGGAGGAATTGTACCGCTCATCTTTGTCCACGTATATGGTGAAACACCGTTATCTACTCTTATGAAATCAGAGTAGCTTCTGCCTACTGTTCCGCTGGTGAACGTATAGGTGATTGAAGGGTAAGCAAAAACCTGCCCTGCAAGTGCCACAACCATAAACATAGCCAAGACAACAAGTCCTGTAAATTTCTTCTTCATGAAAGTTCATCCTCCTTGAAATTTTGAAAAACTCGGAATTCCTTTTGCCACTGTGCGCGTTTTCTTTCTTAGAACTGCAAATTAAGGAGGTTTGTTCTCTCTACTGCTGCCCATAAAAACCCTTAGCCAAGCATAAAACATCGTCTCTCACTTCCTTAACGAGGTGTCGATGACTACAACTAATAATCTAGTGTTATACTTGAGCATATCTATCTTCATCCTTCATTAGTAATTTTATATTTTCTGATATTTTTAATAGAGTAAGTAAATGATATCATCAAGAATGGGTATCAATATGAATATTGTATGAATATTTACATATTTTAAGTAGAAAGCATGTTGACAGAATGACATGCAACATATAAAGAAACAATAAACTAATCCCCCTGCACATTCATGCACAAGGGGAAAATTTGCTCCTATTTCACAGCTTCAGCAATCGCTTCTGCAACTTCCTGCGGTTTCGCCTGACCCTTAGTCTCCTTCATCACCAGACCCTGAAGGAATTTCAGCTTCTTACCCTTCTTGTCCCTTCCGGATTTTATCTCCTCCAGAACGTCAGGGTTTGCGGAAATTACAGCGGCTATAATGTCATTCAGCGCATTCCCGGCAATTCCACCCTCCGTTATGCCCAATGCCTTCACTGCGTCATCTATTCCACCGTCATTCGCACAAACGTAATCGAATACCTCTTTACCCTGTGTCGTGGACAGTTTGCCGTCATCAACTCGCGCTACAATACCCGCAAGCGTCTCAGGCCTCACCGTGAAATCTGCAATCTTCTGCCCTCTCTCGTTCAGTACCCGCAGAACTTCAGTACGCACCCAGTTTGCTGCACGGACAGGATTTGCACCGGCTTTAACGCAGCTCTCGAAATAGTCCGCAAGGTTCTTATCGTCCGTCAGAACATCTGCAACTTCACGCGGTATATTCCAGTCGTTCACATACCTGTTTGCGCGGACATCTGGCATTTCAGGCATTCTGGCCGCAACACGGTCTATCCATTCCTGCGAGATGTAAAGCGGAGGCAAATCCGGCTCAACGATAAACTTCCGGTAAAACTCCTTGACCCTTGAAGCACTCGTTACACCCTTCGCGTCATTCCAGTGTCTCGTCTCCTGTTTTACTTCACCGCCCTGAAGCATGATTTTCTTCTGCCTGACTATCTCATACTCTATCGCGCGTTCAAGTGCCTTAAACGAGTTCATGTTCTTCACTTCGACTTTATTCCCCCAGCGTCCGTCTGAACACTTCATTGATACGTTTGCGTCAAACCTCATCATTCCTTTTTCGAGTTCAACATCTGACGCTCCCGAATATATTACGCGCCTCCTAAGCGTCATAACATACTCGACTGCCTCAGCGGACGATGAAACATCGGGTTCGGAAACTATTTCGGCCAGAGGAGTACCAGAGCGGTTATAGTCAACATATGACGTGTCTGCACCCTCAAGCCTCCCGTCTGACGCACTGTGATGAAGGCTTCCTACGTCCTCCTCAAGATGAAGATGATTAACGCGTATCTTCTTCAGTTTTCCTTCTGCATCGTGGACTTCGATATACCCTGATGTCGTTATGGGTAAATCGCACTGGCTTACCTGGTGTCCTTTCGGCAGGTCGGGATAGAAGTATGACTTCCGGAAGAACAGCGACTTAGGACGTATCCCGCAGTTCAACGCAAAACCTGCAAGCATTCCATGTTCCACAACTTTGTGATTGAGGTGCGGAAGTGTTCCGGGAAGACCCATGCAGACAGGGCAGATATTGGTGTTTGCGGGCGCGTCAGTGTCTGTTGAACATGAGCAGAAAAGTTTTGAGTCTGACTTCAGACGTATATGTATCTCTATTCCTATTACAGGCGTAAATGTGAGTTCGGCCATGTTATTTCACTCCTCCGTTCGCAATTCTGGGGCTGCCCAAATGACCTTCAAGGACTGTCCCAACGTCAAGAATAGCTGAGTCGCTCCATCTAGGCCCGATAAGCTGAAGACCTACAGGCATACTCCCCGCATATCCGGTGAAGAATGATAATCCAGGAAGCCCCGCCAAATTCACAGGTAAAGTGTAGAGGTCAGCTTCGTAACCCTTCATTGCGTCCTCGTCAGCTTCCCCGACTTTTCCGGGCATTGAAGGCGTAGCGGGCTGAAGTATGTAGTCTGTCTCCCCGAACGCACTGGCAAACTCCTGTGCAATAAGTGTACGCACTTTTGTCGCAGCAACATAATACTCCTCGCACCTTGCAGGTTCAGTCAGGCATGTACCGGCAATAATCCTCGCTTTCACTTCACTCCCGAAACCATAAGACCTTACGCGCTCGAACATCTCCTTTATGCCCGCAGCGTCCTTCACAGTGTAGCCCAGTCTAACACCGTCATAACGTTCCAAATTCGTATGAGCCTCCGACATTGCAAGAGCGTAATAGCAGGCCACAGCGTATCTTGACACGACAGGCAGGGAAACTTCAGTGATTATTGCGCCTTCGTCCTCAAGTACTTTTTTGACCCTGTTCATAGCGTCCGCTATGGGAGCGTCAAGCGTGAAACCCTCAAATTCCTTTACGACCGCGATTTTCTTTCCCTTTATGCTGACGTTATCATTATGCTTGAAATCATGAGCCTTGTCCCTGAAACTTGACGAGTCCATAGGATCATGGCCGGAAATTACCGACATAACAAGCTGTAAATCTCTTATACTCCTTGCGAACGGGCCTATCTGGTCGAGTGATGAGCCGTAAGATATAAGTCCATACCTGCTGACCATGCCATACGTGGGCTTGAAGCCGTATACACCGCAGAATGAAGCTGGCTGACGTATTGAGCCGCCCGTGTCCGAACCGAGCGAGAATGGAACGTATCCGGCACTCACTGCCGCAGCACTGCCGCCCGAACTTCCGCCGGGTACTCGTGATATGTCGTTGGGGTTTCGAGTGGGGCCGAATGCAGAGTTTCCGCAGGTATTGCCCATCGCGAACTCGTCCATGTTAGCTTTGCCCATGAGGATTGCTCCGGCATTTTTGAGGCGCGTCCATGCTGTTGCGTCATAAGGCGGCCGCCAGTTTCCGAGAATTTTGCTGGCTGCTGTCGTTCGTATTCCTTTTGTGCAGAGATTGTCTTTGAGGATTGTGGGTATTCCGGCGAACGCTCCGTCTGAATGTGCAGGCATTTCGTCATCGGTGCGAGTGATTAAGGCGTGAACATTCTCCTCGCACTGGTCAATTCTCTTTTTGCAGGACTGGAAAACTTCGGAAGCTGAGAATTTTCCGGCCTTCAGTCCTTCCATTAATATCCATAAATTCAGCTCGTAAAGTTCCATGTCTTACTCCTCCATTATGCGCGGGACTTTGAAGTATGAACCGTCCACGTGTTCGCTCTCGTGGAGTATAGCCTCATTATCCGGAAAGGGTATAACTTTGTCTTCACGCAAAGGACACTTTATTGCCTCCGCAAAGCTGAACGGCTCTACGTCTTTGAGGTCAAGTTCCTTGAAGCACTGCAACGCGTCAAGAAAGTTGTTGATATAGCGCACAGCACCCGCTAATTCCTGTTCATTAAGGAGAAGGCGGGATTCTAATGCGATCTCGTTGACTTCTTCGCTGGTTAAATTCACGTGATTATATCTCCTTTTGTGATGTGGATTTTTCCACGTGTATTATACAGCCTTGATTAGTCCGCCGAGTTTCTCCTTGATATCTCCGTGAACAATCCCGCAATAGCAACCAGGCTTCCCGCACAAAGCAACACCCAGTATTCCCGCGAATGTCCGTTGATTACTACAGGGGCTAATGACCACACTCCGTGAAGTGCAATGCAGGCAAAGGCCGCGAATAAATACCCGTAGTAGGCAAAAACCGTGTAGCGTGATATGAAGTCGTTGACCTGCTTATACCATATATCCTGCATATATCCTGCTTGCTAATTATGTCTTCGGGTTCTTCACTGCCGTCAAACGTAGAGCCTCTAAAATAGAGTATCTCAAAGGCATTAATTGACGCAAAGGCACACGCAAAACCCATAAAATATGGCGGAACCGGATTATCATAACCGGAGAGCTTTGCGCAGAGAAGAATTAGCGATGCGATGATGAATACGAACGCGGAGGATTTACTCTTCTTTTTGGCGAGATATGCTCCCAGAAAGCTCAATATTGATGACACGAGGACTAGAATTGTTGCAATCCCGTTTTCCCTTATCATGCCCTGCAATAGGACAATTCCGAATATTCCAGCCGCAATGCCAAGATATATAGATATCTTTATGCTGTGCTTTATTGAGACAAGTTTTCCCCTGCTGTTGAACTTCATGATGACTATTCCCCTTTCCTGCCTAAAAGGTAATCTACATACTGCCTTGCTGCCCTTCCTGTCATTCCTCCGTGCCTGATCTCCCACCTGTCAGCACCCGAAATAAGCTCATCATCTGGAACATAAAGCCCCGATTTCCGCGCAAGTGTCCTCACAATCTCGTGATACATCTGCCGCATTGGGCTGGAGTAATTCAGGGCAATCCCGAATCGTGAGGCAAGCGACAATTTTTCCTCCACAGTGTCAGACCTGTGAATATCACCGTTATGCTCCATGTCGTCCCTGTCCTTCCAGATTTCGCGGACGATGTGCCTTCTGTTGGACGTTGCGTAGATGAGAATGTTATCCGGCCTCATCTCTATTCCACCCTCGATTACTGCTTTCAGATACTTGTACTCGCTCTCGTTCTCCTCAAACGACAAATCATCAATAAACAGTATGAACTTATAGTTACGCTTCCTAAGTTTCTCCGTTATGTCAAGAATATCCCTGAATTGGTGCTTGTATACCTCTATTATTCGCAGACCTCTGTCAAAGTATTCGTTCAACAGTGCCTTGATACTCGTTGACTTCCCTGTCCCTCCGTCCCCGTAAAGCAGGACATTGTTTGCCGGCAGACCGGAAAGGAAAGCCTCCGTGTTCGCACGCAACTCCGCTTTCTGTACCTCATAGCCCACAAGGTCATCAAGCCTTAAATTACCGACATTCTCATTCGGAACAGGCAGGATATTTTCCCCGTCATACCTGAATGCCTTGTTACACGCAAATATTCCTGCACCATGACGCTTATAGAAGTTCGTAACTATGTCGTATATTTTGCGGGCATTACGGGACTCTGCTATGGCTTTGCTTATCTCGCATACAGGGGAGCTTGAGTTTTCGTTGCCGGTGAAGTTGTCGATGTAATGCATGTGTTCGTTGTCGAGGGCAAAAAGCCTCATGAATGCCTCGAAGTCATGAAGTGCTATATCCCTGAGTGAACCTTGAGGCGGGTCTTTGCGTTCGCAGGCAAGGGAGAAGAAGTTTTCGTTGCTCAGGATAAAGTGTGTCAGGTAATTCTGCCAGATATTCCCTGACGCATAATTATTCCTGAAAGCATCCGTTATCAATTCGTGGAACAGTATATGTATTTCCAGAACATCATCACTGCTAAAAGCCGTGCTTAATCTTACTATCATACTGTCAGCAGGAGCTTCATAGGCAAGCAGTACGCACATAAATAAACCCTCCCTAAATTACATGTATATTGTTGTTGCATTATATCAGTATCAACAAAAAAACAGACCTCGCAAATTCCTTCACGAAGCCTGCATATTCTCTCATTCCTGCTACTTAGTGATACTTATCTCGCCAAGCCAGTAATACCCCCACCCCTTAGCCTGTTGTGCGAGTATAGGGACATCTTGAGCATACCACTTGAACCCAGACTCCCTCACCAACTTCCGCAGCTTCGAGTATTCCCTGCGCAATGACCTTACAGGAGAGCGTGATTCTCCCGTGTCAACCTGATGCCACGATGAGCCTGTCCATACGTATATCACTTTTGGACTGGCACCGTTCCATGCAACAGGAACAGCCGGATTGTTCAGCACACCCATGCGGTCAACAGTACCCTTCCAGTTTCCTATGGCCATGAATGCAGGGCTGAATGTCCAGTCGGGAATGTATGTCGAATAGTTCTTCCCGCCAGCCATCTGAGAACGTGTAAAACCCTTCTGTCTGACTTCCAGCATTTCGGGGTTCGGAAGCTTTCTTAGTTCCGAAACCTGAACATCGCTGACCCACTTCGTTATTCCGGCAGTAGAGGGGACTATTGAGCCGACAACGTAATTTGTTGCGACTAGGTTAGGGCCTTCAGCAGTCCCATATACCCACATACCGTCAGCATTCTTGTGAACAGGATAACCGTCCAGCGTAATATACCAGTCTTTAGGCATGTTGTATGGCCGGTAAACGTAGAATGTCATTCCGGCATAAGGGGATTGAGGGACTAACAGAGGCTCTGTGATATAACGTTTCGCACATGCCTCTGAAGTTATGGCCATGACAGCAATAATGACAGCTATAACGCGCTTCATCATTAGTAGTAATCCCTCCCCAGAATAATCTGTCCTGCCCATTGATAACCCCACATTGCCGCATACTGTGAGAGAACGTGAGTATCATCATCTGTCCAGTTAAGCATGTTGGTTTTGTTCGTGTGGACTGTGAGATCATATATTTCGCGGCGTATTATATTCCTCGCGGTTGCCCCTGAAGTCTTCGAGGCCAGCTGCCGCCACTGCATTCCGGTCCAGGCGTAAACTACATCGGGATAATCCCCCTTCCATGCAACAGGCAGCTTTGGACGGGCAAGCACACCCATGCGGTCAACGCTCTTCTGCCACTTACCTATAGCCATAAAGTTAGAATTCTGCGTCCAGTCTGAGGCATTGGGGGACATTGATGGAGAATTGTAGACCTCAAGACCTGAGTTAGGCGGCATGTAGATTATTCGGGACGACAGAGGCTCCTTTACAGCATTCGTAGATGGCGGGAGAGTGATGATACTGCTTCCAACATTGCTTGTTGTGCTGTCCGCAGCAGGGTACTCAACCACCTTGTTGCTGCCTAAAACTGGAGCGACTGACGAGATTTGGGCGTTATATGGCTTCAGTTTAACAACGTATGGGATAACCGCACCTACAACGTAACCCGTCTTAGTTATGCCTGACTTTTCAGCAGAGGCGTAATGCCACACTCCTTTTGCGTTCTTGTACACCAAATAGCCGTCAAAAGTAACGTAGAAATCCTTTGGGACATTCACGGGCTTGTAAACATAGAAGCTCATGGAGTGATAAGCAGGCTGCCGAACAAGTATAGCTTTTTCCGCAGCAATGGCCTCTGACGCTGTAATGGCCGCGAAAAGTAAAATTCCCGCAATAATTTTCTTCATAGTAATATCACCTCGCTAATTCTGGCTTCCCTGACCGACTGGCGGAATGGGAGTATCCGATATAGTTCCCGGATCTGGAGCATACTGTCCTACGGGCGGAAGGTAATCGCTCTGTCTCCTCTGGGGCTGTACTGGCTGCCTCTCAATTTCAGGCTGTGCAGGCGGTTGCGGCTGTACCTGCTGTTGTTGTTGCTGAGGCTGGGTCTGTCTCTGGCGCGTCTGTGTCTGCGGCTTAACGTCCTGAGATGCCGTACTTCCCTGAGCATTCCTGCGTGTCTGGGTCTGCTTAGTCTGGCGGGGCTGTGTTTTTGCGGCGGGAGCTGCCTTTCTCTGCGGTTGCCTGACTACCCTGCTTGCAGGAACTGTGGCGGATTTCTGCGGCGTATTGCTCTGCTTCTTCTGCGGCTGTACTGACTTTTTGGGCTGTTCAGGCTGCGGCGAAGGACGCTGGGCAATCTTCTGTCCTGGCTGCGGAGGGTTGTACAAGGGCTTGTCGGCACGCAAAATTCTGTCCCTGTCCGTAATTATCTGGTCATTCTCTGGACGGTACATGGGAACGCTTGTAGTTTCGCGGTATATCTGGCTCTCGTCCGCAATAATTCCCTGAGCGTCCGGCGGAACATACAGCGGCGATTCCTCTCCCTCAGTCTGCAGTTCTTCAGGTCTCGGCGGAACGTAAACGGCAGGGTTCCACGAGTCCCCGTCAAGAGGCGATGAACCTGGTTCAGGCGGAGTATACACCGGAACTTGGGGCATTTCTGGATCATTTGGAGCGTTCGGGAAACGCGATACATTCGGAGGAACTTGGGTTATTCCGCGCGATGATGTCTCGATGGGATAGACACGGGCAGGACGCTTGGGATCCCATAACGGTGTCTTTTCGGGATCATCGGGGTAGAACACTACGCGGGATAACGGCTCGAATGCTGGGTCAATGGTTACGGCTTTACTGTAGAAGTATTGTGCCTGATAGTATCCGCCTGTCTTCTCGTGGTAAACACCGTACCAGTACCAGACATTAGGGTTATTCCTGTCCTCCTGGATTGCCTTGAGAAGATACGGTTTTGCCTGCTCGTATCTGTCCTGGTTCATAAGCTCTATTCCCTTCTGAAGCGAACTCTGCCTCACTTGAGCGGGCCTCCGTACTGTCTTTTTGGGAGCAGGCTTAGGGGCAGGAGCTTTTCTTTGGACTGGCTGCTTCTTTGCGGGAGTTTTCTTCGGGGCAGGTTTGGGCGCAGGCTTCTCCTCCTGAACCGGCTGTGGCGGAAAAGGCAAATATTGTGCGCTGTCGTCATCTGGTATTACAGCATCGGCAGCGTAAACTGGCGTAACAAAGATTAGCATAGCCGATAAAATCAGCAGAATTTTTCTCATTGAAATATTATTCCCCCTTTATTCTTCATCATTTTCCTGTTATTCCTGTCTGCTTCACGACTAAATCTTTCAGCGTTACAGGCTCTTTCCTGTTGTCCTTTATCACCCTCACTATCGCGTTGTCCTCGTAAACCTTTATCACTTTCACTTTCCCCACAACCTTCGGGAGTACCACAACAGGATCATCAGGAACTACTGTAACATAAGTGTCCGCCCTGATAACGTCAAGGACTTCACCAACCCTTACGCCGTCAAGTGCGCCGTTCGCAAACCTTCCCAGCGAGATTATGTAGTCCCTTTTGTTGCGCTTTGATGTTGCAGTGGGGGCAAGTATTCTGCCGATTGTCCTGTACTTGTCGCTGAAGTTGTCGTTTGCCGTAAGCTCTGCGCCAGGTTCGTTGGAACGTATTGCGTTGCGAACCTGATCCATTGCCTGACGCTGTGCCTCATTTATCGCATTCTTTATGGACTGCCAGTATGCCGTACCCTTGAACTGATCCCATGTCGGACGGCTCATCTTCTGGCCGGTGTATTTAGCGTTCGTGAGGCCGAACAAATCCAATCCGTACTCAAACGGTATCCCCAACCCTGAAATTGCGCTGTTGAACCAGTACACATCTTCATCGGAATCAAGCGTAAATCTTCCACTCTTACCCCTGACGTTTCGGACTGCAAGCTCCTGAACTTTCGCGCGGTCATAAACTCTGAGACGAATTAACGCCCTTCCCGTTGTAGCTGTGCCGAGAACATGCTTATCCTTCATGATTGCAGAGTAAAGCTCAAGCTGTACGGCCATGTCATCGCCGCGTCTTGGGCCGGAAAGCCATCTGTTCATTGCCGCCTCATCGAGAACTCTGGCTTCAATCAGCGGGGACTGTTTGAACACTGACTCCAGATACTCAGACATCTTCTGTTCAAGGACATTATAGGGGTAATACTTGCTCTCCCATACTTCAAGCTCCGTTGAGTTTACCGTCGGGAATATCACAACAGACAATCTCCTCTGCCCTCCAGCCTCAGACATGCCGCACGATATAAGCAGGAGAATAACGCACAGAAATTTACGCATGTTATCCCTCAATAAGTCCGGCGAAATTGCGAACGTAAAGTTTAAGGTTCTCATACCACTCTCCGAACTGTTTAGCCCATAGAAGCCTCGTTATGGTGTAGAACTCATTGGTACTGCTTCCGCCCATAGTATCATCGTTCATGGCCGCGTTGAATGTTTCAGACGGCAGCCGTATTATCATGTCGCCTGTATGCCTTGCCGTCTGCATTCTGGGGTTGCAGCCGAAAGCCGTCATGCCTTCAGCCTCATTCTCATAGAACGTTACCCTGTACGGAACATCGCCCAGCGTTCCTGTGTTGAAATCTATGCGCCTTGTGCGGTTAAATCCTTCCTCCTGAAGCTCCTTCTCGCTGTCAAAACCGTATGCTATCTCAACATCATTGAGCCTGTACATGTGCCGAATGTATGCCGTGAACTTATGCCCAAGCCTCACAAGTTCCGCGTCATGTATCGAGAGCTTCTTAACCGGTGTCTTCATGGCCGTAACGTTAGGGTTGAGATTTTTTGGTTTTTCACCGGCAGTCCAAAGGTAATCGGCCATCTTTGTGCCGTCAGCACCGCAGTACGAGAACCCCAAGAGCATTGCCGCCGCAGTAACCCTCAAAGTGTTATGCCAGCGTTCGGGGTTAATCTTCTTGAGGGCATCTATTGCGCCGGTCTTGAACAGGCCCTCTGTCGAACGCATAGCAAGCCCAGTAATAGCGAGCCTTTCTTCGGTGAGGAACTCTGCTTCTTCGGGAGTCAGCGGGAAGAATGGCCTGAACACTCCCGTGTTTCTGTCGCCGCCTGAACAGTCAGCAAGCCATAATGAGGATCTTCTGTCATCAGTCATCATGGCAAAATCTGATTTGCTTGCAATTAGTTCGGGGTGATGAAGTGCTTTTTCGAGGTCTATAACCAGCTTAAAATACTTCAGGCGGAAATTTGTGCGTGCGAAATATTCCGTAAGTATCTTGCTGATTGCCGGTTCAAAATCGTTGACGGTGTAGGTGAAGTTCTCACCTGATTTTTTGCCGCTGATTGAGAGGGTTCTGTCGCGTTTTTCGACCCATGCTATATGTATGAGCTTTCGGGAATTTTTGGCCTTATTGAGTATTGAGAGGCGCGGAGTTTTCCCCCTTGTCCAGATTTGGAGTGCAAGGTTTGTGTCAACGTCGCAGGAACTTATTATTTTTCCCTGTTCTTCCATTGCTGAAAATTTCTCCTTAATGATGAGATATGTTAATGAATGCTGAAATTATAGCGCAATTGAATTTAGTTATTATTGTGTATTGTTATTAGCGGCATAAATTTTATAAAATTCTCTCATAAAAATAATTATCGAAATATTATTGATGGAGGAGTGTATGTACATGAAACGTTGCGTTAAAGTGATATCGTCATTAATGCTTGTTATGTTCCTGTGTTCTTCTGCGAGTGCCGCGCTTCCTTCAGTAACAATGCTCTCAACGAAGACATGTCCTGCCTGCGAACAGATGTCGAAGGTGATGAACCAGATTAACTCGCAGTACAAAGGCAAGATATCGACAGCACATATATACCTTGAGGACAACCCGGACATTGCAAAGAAGTATAACGTCCGCTATGTTCCCACGCTGATATTCAGGGACGCGTCTGGCAAGACAGTAGCTCAGGAAGTAGGGTACAGGTCAATGAACGAGGTACTGAAAGTATTTCAGAAAGCCGGAGTTAAGATTTAGACAGCCGCAATAACTTCCGCACCATAAATCTCCTTAAGATTTCCGGGATTGCTCATACACTAAGGGCAGTCCCGGTTTTAGTTTGCATGGGTATGCTAGAATATTCTTATTCCAAAAAGTTTATGATACATAAAAGGAGTTGTTGTATATGCGCGCAAGATTATTATTCGCGTTCATCGTTGTCATAGCTTTATGCAGTTGTTCATTCGGCGCAGATTTTGCTGAAGGCCCGGCAGATTCCATCACTATGCCTCCAGGCAACAGGATATCACAGACAATGCTGGCAGGCGACAAACTGGTTACATTCCGTTCATGGCTCGACATTCCCTACGTCAGCAAGCCCGTAGAACCGGATTATCAGCGTCTCAACATCTACGTTCCCGAAGAATATTTCCATGACGGCGGCACAATCAACGGCTACACCGCAAAGACTGCCCCAATCTTCATGCCCAACGGCGTAGGAGGCTATATGCCCGGAAAACAATTCATTCCCGCCAACGACAGCAGACACGGTACACCCAATGCCTCACTTTACGCGCTCTCACGGGGATATGTCGTAGTTACCCCTGCAATTCGCGGAAGAACTCTCGCAAATGGAAAAGCCCCTGCCCTAATCGTTGACTACAAAGCGGCTGTAAAGTGGGTCAGGCACAACAAAAACAGATTGCCGGCAGGCGACACCGAGAAAATAATCTCTGACGGTCTCAGTGCTGGCGGAGCATTATCCTCACTGCTGGGTGCAACTGGAAACGCTAAGGAATATGAGCCGTACTTGAAAGAGATTGGCGCGGAAGATGAACGCGATGACATTTTTGCGTCCGCAGTGTACTGCCCGATAACGAACCTTGAGAATGCCGACATGCCCTATGAATGGATATTCAACGGCGTGAACACCTATCACATGGGGCCTGCACGAGAGATGGACGATAACATGAAAGCTGCTTCCGATGCATTGAAGGCAGCATTCCCAGCGTACCTTAACGGGCTGAAACTTGAAGGATACACGCTTGATGAGAACGGCAACGGGACATTCAGGGATTACATTGCGGGGCTTTACGTTTCGGCGGCACAAAAGGCTCTTGACGCTGGCGAGAATGTTCTGGGACTTGACTGGCTGACGGTTGAGGGGGATAAGGTTGTTGGTGCTGACCTTGCGAAATATGCAGTGTGGGCTACGAGAATGAAAGCTGCTCCAGCATTCGACTCGCTGAACATGAAGAGCTTTGAGAATAACGAGTTTGGAGACAAACATTTCACGGAATACGCGTTCAAACACTCAACGGCTGATACTCCGGCGATGGCAGACGGTGAGAAAATCTACATCATGAACCCAATGAACTTCATCGGCAGGGAAGGTGTTGACACAGCAAAACACTGGCGCATTAGACATGGTGTTAAGGACAGGGATACATCGCTTGCTGTTCCGGCAATCCTTGCGCTGAAGCTGAAACAGTCTGGGTATGACGCTGATGTTGCGGCAGTATGGGGAGTTCCACATGACGGGAATTATGACCTTGAGGAGCTGTTTGACTGGCTGGACGGTATTTGCAGGTAATTAGCTAATACAGCCGGGCATTATCTTCCTGATGGTGTCCGGCATAACTATATATAGTCGCTTAACATTGAATATTTGAAAGGTTAATTGATAATTGGTGAAAGCCCTGTAGCATTCAGGTTATTATTCGCTTATCTTGCATGACCAAGCGAAAATTCCCAACTGCGAGAACCATCTGCGTCCCTGTAAAATTTTACTCTGAAACCTGCCCAAGACATCGACAATATCAATGCTGCTGCCATAATGGCTGGAGTGAACATTCTAATCACCCCCTTGCCCGTAGGTTGCCTTCCTGCAAGTAACCTTTTTGCGAACACCTTCCCCTAATGATCAAGATTATTTATCCGAATATTGTGCAATGGGGTAATTATTCTATCTCCATCTGCTATTTTTAGCAAATAAGTAAAACAGCGGGACTGCCTTAGCCACGCCGTCTGTCTTTTGCGGAAAGTTAAAGCCCGTTCCTGTTCAAGAGGAGTAATTATTTTTAATGAAGGTTTGCTTCCTCCGTCTTAATCTCCCAGTGAATGAGGAGTGTTAATGCCCCTCGAAGTGCGATAATTGCGCCGAGTATTGCGAGTTCCGACCATTCGCGGACGATTACGGTACGCAGAACCTCTCCGCCCAGTTTGAACTCAAGGGACAACGCTATGCCCTTTGCGAGTATGAGACGGACGTGCGTGTCGCGGGCTAATATGCCCCAGATGGATTTGATGGCTGTGGTGAGGAGTATGATTACGCCGACACACTCCATGAGGAGGATACCGTATTGTACCGTGAGCTGAAAGACTGCCTCAATATGACCAAGTATTTCCATAATAAAAGCCCCCTTCGTTATGGCGATATCGTACATGGCTACGTAAAATGTTGGTTGGATAGTGTTGATAATAATTATATGATATATATAGATAAATAATCAAAATTTGAGGTGGTTTACCATGACTACAGAAGATTTAATAATAGAAACAGGCAAAGAACTTGCTATGAAAGCATATGAAGACACCGCACAACCAGCCTTAAAGTCTACTGGGGAACTATTTGAATTGATACCACGCGCCATAAGAGCAATGGTGTCATCGCTTGAAATATGGACAATAAAGAGAGAATTCCAAGTCAAGGCAGTAACAAAGTTGCTTGAGGAAAAACTGAAGAATTTACCCCCTGAACAGATAGTAACTCCAGAAGCATATATAGCTGTTCCAGCTTTGCAGTCTATAAGTTATTGTATGAATAATGACGAGCTTAGGGATATGTACGCTAATTTGCTGGCAAGTTCCATGAATAAAGTTATGAAAGATGGGGTACATCCCAGCTATGTGGAAATCATAAGACAACTTTGTCCTGATGAGGCAAAAATACTAAGGTATATAGCGTTGGAGGAAGAAATACCTACAATTTCTATACATTATGGCGATACCTCTGCTTACAGCGTAGTAGTAAAAGATTTTTCAGATGTCGGATTTGTAACTCAATGCGAGCAACCTAACGATATACGCAAATATTTGGGTAATTTAGTTCGTTTAGGATTGATTAATATTCCAGACTCTTCTTTATCTATGAGTTCTTCACTGACAGATAAACAGCTATATGAAGAGTTAAGAAAAAACTCATGCTTGCAATCTCTCCTGGACAATGCCAATATTCCTAAAGCTGAAAAGGATAAAATCAAGTTTATTGAAGGCTATGCGTCAATAACAGACTACGGCAGGGGATTTTGTAGTATTTGCTTGAATACCACATCATCACCTGAGTAATTATATCATTAAGCTGTTACTATTAGCCTCGAAGTTCTTTAAGAATAACTTTACTGAAGGCTTCAAGGCTAAATTTATTATAAGTTTTTTTTCTTTGTTGTATTCGACACTTCTAAACTAAGAATGGGACGTTGTGAAGCATTTTGTATCTGTCTTTTCCACCGCACACAGCGCACAACCCCTTGCTGCCTCCTCCTGATACTCCGACACTCTCACTTCAAGCCCAAATATCTCCTCCGCAATCCTCCGCATAATCTCATTCTTCCGTATCCCATTTCCAGAACCAACAAGGATACATGCCTTCCTGCCTGTGAGTACGGTCATGGCCTCATACATTCCTCGAAGCTCCTCAAGTATCCCGCGAATTACACCGACAGTCATCGCGCCCGGCGTGAAGTTGTCAGCGGTAATCCCCTGAATGCTCCCAGTGATTGAAGGATCTGACCTCGTACCCTGAAACCTCGTGTCAACATTCCATGCGTTCCCCAATCCGTGAGACTTCAGGAACTCTTCCGCGTGTCTCGCCATAATCCCATAGCATTCATGTCCCGCAATCTCCCTGTAAAACGCTTCAAGCATTGCATACGCCCTTCCGCCGCATAGTGCAGCACCAGCAAGAACATAAGCGTCCCCGTAAGGCCGAAGCTCAATATCTCCCTGAACATCAGCAAATTCCCGCGTCATGAATGAAACCTGTGAGCCTGTCCCTACATTTAGCAGCAGGGTTTTATCGGGTTCATCAACAGCTCCCATGAAGCTGGCCTGATTATCCCCCATTGAGCAGACTACCGGCACTCCCGATTTTGTGAGGCCGATAACCTCATAGCCTTTCATGATTTCTGGAAGGAACGATGTATCTACTCCAGCAGTTTTCAGAGCGTCAACAAGAAATTCCCTGCCCTTAACGTCAAAGCAACCCCACCCTGCGGCCATGTCAGGCGACAAAACTGGTGCTTCATTCCCGCATAACTTCATCGCTATGTAGTCGCTTATTGTCGTAATCTTTGAGGCACATTGCGGGATTTTTCCGGCCTCCTGAAGATATAAATGTGTTCCAAGACCGTAGCCTGGCGAACATTTCAGACCGTGTTCGTGAAGTATCTGCGTTGCCGTCTTACCGCCTCTTGACGATATGGGTATGCTCGCGCTGATGTCCTGCCACGTGTAGAGTGGACTGACTGCCTCACCTTCAGCGTTGACGTAGAGAATGCCATGCATTTGCCCAGTGAAGCCGATTGCTGAGGGCTGGCCGTATTTTTGCGACAGAGCTTCGAGACCTGCCATTACGATTTCGCGTATTCGTTCGGGGGATTGTACGCGGCTTTCTGGGAAGTCTCCCTGTATGAATGCTTCGTGATTTACGGTTATGCTGTCGATGACTTCGCAGGACGAATTTACTGCGGCCATGCTTACTGATGTTGTGCCTGTATCAATTCCGAGTGTGTATTTCATGGGGTGATTACCTCCTTTTAATTTGGATTTGTATTAGTATAATCATAAATTATAAAATCTCGCAATAAACAAGAGTCTGGTTAAGAAGCTGATAGGCAACCTCTCCAAAGGTAACAGGTCCTACATAAGGGTTAATCTTCTCACCCTCTAAATTGCCGTTTAGATAGTTAAGTATACAATTACATGCAAATACCGGCGCCTTATCGCCCGCCTGCTCAACCTTATCTCTGAATTCTCCCGCATAATTGTCTATCCTGGTCGCGAAGCGATACTCCACATTCTTGAATACAGGGGCATAGAAATCAACCGTATCGCCCTCTACATTCTTAATCGAGGTATTGATATAAGAACCGTTGTAATCAGCAACCAAAGGCATACTTGCGTCAATGCCCTTCTTGTTTATGTACTCGGCGAAATTGACCTCCTGATTGTTGACGCTGCATTTCCTGACGCTTAAGTCGTTGTCGCTGAATCTTATTACAGGATCGGTCTTGTCATCCTCAAATATGTTGATAATATTGATGAGAGCTGCCTTGTCCTCAGGGAGCTTGATAAACATGGCAACAGCCTTGTCGGAATATCCCTCAGCTGTCAAGCCGTTATATACCTTGGCAACATCATCACTGTCTAAATCCATTCCTGATATCCATCCAATAGTAGGGTGCATAAGAAGCTCCTCTACCTCCGGTGCCTCCTTGGCATACTTGGCCGCAACATCAGAGCCATACGGAATAATAATCATTGTTAGTCCGTTGTCATAGCATTCCTCGACAATCTGGAAAATGTTGTATTTGCCGTAGATCTCAATTCTTATATCCTCTGCGTAGTCAATCTCTGTGACAAACAGCTTGTCCTTAGTGAGCATTCCACCCTCTTCGGTTATAAAATAAGGTGTGGTTCCTCCTATCCATTTGCCCTTAGGCAATTTAGAAAGCAGCGAATCGTCTCCTGCTATGTGAAGAATCCTTCCCGCGTTAATCATTTCAATCGTCTCATCAAGTGTAATAAGCATAATAATAAACCCTCCTTATATCATTGTAATACCCTATAGCTTCGCTATATTAGCAAAATCAACCTTGGCGATAATAGGACTCCTGGCCGCGAATTCCTTAATCTCGTTCATACACGATTCCATGCTGTCCGGATTGTCCAATACCTTTTTTTGCATCTTTGAGATAAGCATATTTAAAGCGAGGTTAGATGAAGTATATCTAAGCTCTCCCAATAATATCTTTTGAATCTTCTCGTATACGATTTCATTCATCGGCGTATACTCCTTTCATTTTAATCTGCACCCTTCTTGATGGCGTTATTAGCTTCCTTTTGGATATCAGGGTCATATGAAAGCATAGGCTCAACATCCATCCCCTTAACTCTCCTATCCATATAGTTCTTAGTGAGTCTGACAACCAGCGGTGACAGGGATATAATTCCAATCAGGTTAGGAATCATCATCAATCCGTTAAATGTATCCGATAGATCCCATACAAGGTTGGATTCCATAACTGCTCCGAAAATTAGATTCATCATGTACTCTCCTCTAAAAAATGAAATAGTCACTCGTACTATTTTAACATTTTCTGACATTTATATCAAGGCTATGTCCCCCACAGGAAGCGTCCGTAACACAAAAAAGCTCCCAAGCATAATCTTGGAAGCCTTATATTGAAATCTGATTCAGTTAGATGTGAGATTACTCTACGATAGTAGCAACACGACCAGAACCTACTGTTCTACCACCCTCACGGATAGCGAATGTAA
>CALAUZ010000425.1 GCA_937892105.1 uncultured Fretibacterium sp.
TTCGAACTTCCGACCCCCTGCTCCCAAAGCAGGTGCGCTAACCAGACTGCGCTACGCCCCGCTGTTCATGTACCACAATTAGTAATTATAACTCTAACGCTCATTTTGTCAATATCGGCTGCGCAAGTTTCTGTAATGCACATTATCACACACATAATTCACGCTTTTTATAATTATTATACGAGTAATGTCGTAATTGTCCATAGTTGCATGCGTTTAGCAGTATCAGGCTTTGTCAGCACCGAATAAAGCCTCAGCAAAAAAATGTATTGATAGGTTGGTATTTTTAGCACGTGATTTTGAAGGCTCAGCTCATAACAAACTGAGCGAATTATGCGCATATGTGAAAAATGCTTCCGGCAGAGTTGCTGATAAAGACCGCAAAGAGTCTTTTTGTAAAACGGGTTTATTTACACTTCGGAGATTTATCGAGAAGTGAGTCGATCCGTGCGCTCGTGGAGAAGTATTTAGTTTGCCTGTTTAGTTCTGCGAGTTCTTTCTAGCTTTGCACGATATATTGTCGTGGTGCTGATACCTGTCATTTTCTGAACCTGTTTGTATGAGTGCGTCTCCAAGAGTTCTAAGGCATGATTGATTTGTTCGCGTTTGAACTTTTTAGTACAGCCATCACGGAAGTTAGGATTTTGACGAGCAATAGCTTTGCCCTCCTGAGTCCGCTGAATAATCATATCGTGTTCAAATTCCGCAGTTGTGGTGAAGTCTTTTTATGTTTAGCAGTGACATTATCAGTAAACTGAATGAAGCGGTCAATAAACTGAATGAAGCGGTCAATGAAATCTTTTTTAGAAAAACGAAGTTTTCTGCAAATCTTGCCCATAGTATTTTTTTCCGGCCAGGCAGAGGAAATTTCAAGTTTAGAACCTGTCTCCACAAATTTAATGAACGTGATAATCACTGAAATGACAGTCCATTTTGAAATCACCGTTTATTTAGGATTTTGCGAGACCCCGCAAACCTTGTGAAGACACGTTCTTAGAGATATACGTCAGAATACCGCGATTCCGTTCAACTACTGAGCGTTCTATTGGCGGTTCATGTTGTATGTGAATTGTCTGCGGTTCGGGAGCGTCTGTCTTGCATAAAAGATAATCTGCTGTTGTGTCGAAAACTTGCGCTAATTTCATGATTTCAGAAACACTGAATTTAGGAGGGATACTCAAAAGCATATGTATGTGATCAGGACATTACTGCGTCTCGATGATCTCTATACCCTTCCTGTCGCATAACGTTCTCTGTATCTTTCCGATTTCTACCTCGTATTTTCCGTAAATAATCTGACGGCGATATTTTGGAGCAAAGACAATGTGATATTTACAATTCCACGTAGTATGTGCTAACGTATTTGCGTCCCTATTGGCCTCCTGTATTGTGGTTTTGACTTGGCAATACTTTCCAGGAAGCAAAGGACGTTGCATAGCTGTAAGCTAATTAGAACCTCCTGCATAGCAGGGGGTTTTCAAAACATATAAAAATTTAGCCCCCTCACAAACGCAGGGGGCTTCATCTATTCTTAAACGTTGAAGCGTATCTCTATCATGTCTCCGTCCTTCACTATATATTCCTTACCTTCAAGCCTCAATACTCCCTTTTCCCTGCACTGCGCTATACTGGCACCATTCGCGATAAAGTCATCATACGCCACAACCTGCGCACGAATGAAACCCCTCGCCAAATCCGAATGTATCGTCCCAGCTGCTTCAACCGCCGTGCTTCCCTCTCGCAACGTCCACGCCCTCACCTCATCGCTACCGGACGTGAAGAACGAGATTAACCCCAGCAACTTGTACGCCTCATGTATCAGCCTCTCTCGTCCTGGCTCATCTATCGCTAAATCCTTCATGAACTCCTCTCGGTCTTCAGGTTCCAGCTGCTCTAGCTCCATCTCCGTCGCTCCGTAAACTCGTACATACTTCATTCCTTTAGCTTCAAGTTCCGACAAAAGACCTGAAAGTTCCGAAACTTCTCCCGTTTGCGTATCGTCAAGGTTTAACACTACAAGTTCCGGCTTCAACGTGAGAAACGCATACCCAGATATCATTCGCCGCTGTTCGTCCGTAAGCGAAAATTCCCGTATAGGCTTCTCCTCCAGCAAATGCGCCTCAAGCTCCTTCACAAGCTCAAGTTCTGCCGTCTCCTGCGTTGTCAGCTTCTTCTTCGCCTGTTTCTCCTGCAGCCTCGAAAGCCTGTTCGTTATTACTCCCAAATCACGGTATATCAGTTCCGCTTCCACTATCCTGAAATCCCGCAGCGGGTCTATGCTGTTCTCAGGGTGAGACACCGAAGCATTCTTGAATACCCTTACTACGTGCAGTAACGCCTCTGAGTCTGACACTAATGACAGAAACGAACTCCCTAACCCTGCTCCTTTCCCCGCGTCCCGCGAAAGTCCCGCAAGGTCAACAAACTCTACATCTGCCGGCTTCTCACTCTTTGGCGAAAATATCTCCACCAGTCTGTCAAACCTCTCGTCCGGAACATTCACTAATGCCCGGTTAGGCTCCGTCTTCCCCGACGCATACGGCTTAACTTCTGCTCCTGCCCGCGTTATGACGTTGAAGACTGTTGATTTCCCCGACAATGGAAGCCCTATTATTCCACATTTCAGCATTCTTACAGCCCCCTAGTTCTCCCTTATCGTTACTGGCATGTTCTTATACGCATACTGCTTCAGCTCCGCTATATCCTCGTTGCTCAACCGTATACAACCCTCCGTAGCGTTCGTTCCCCTGCTGTCGGGGTCATGCGTCCCGTGAATGCCAATCCCCTTCCAGCCCTTCGCGTCCAGCCTCAAAAACCATGGGCCATATGCTCCCCGTATCTTTCCTTTGCCGTCCCGAAAATCATGAGACCAGCCCGAAGCATTCTCGATTGACACAACCCTGAAATTCCCAACTGGTGTCCTGTTGTCGCCTATTCTCTGCTTGTCGCCGGGATTTTTGCCTATCGCTATCGGATATTCCTTCACAACTTCATTTCCCTTATACAGCGTTAATGTGTATGTTGACTTGTTCACGTCAATGTTATAGCTGCCATCGTTCAATATCTTGGGCTTTACGGGCTGTGGATTAACAGGCTGAGGAGTTACGCTCTGAGTGATTATCCTGTCGGTTTCAGGGTTAGCGTCTGAGGGAAACACTATATCGCTGCGCTTCCTCGATGTCGCTTTGAGGGGGATTACTACCTGCTGAGGCTTCTCTGTCTGAACAGGCGGGGTAATCGTCTCAGGTTCAGGAAGTGAGGCGGTCATTACGATACTCTGCGTCTTAATGTCCGGGTGTGATGATTTGGCTACTGCCTCCGAATTATGCGGGTTGTTCAGGCTTGAATACACTCCCGCACTCACTATTACCGCAATTACCCAGAACGCACTGCGCAATAATGGGTGAAACTTCTTCTTTACTGTCCATTTTCCGCCACCCCTGTCTATCCATACTGTTCGCATGGTGAATAAATCCTTTACGAATGCTTTAATATCTTCCCTGTACATGTGCGTTTTATCTCCTGAGTGAAAGCTAAATTTTTCTGTGTTTATGCAATATTAACGTACTCACGAAAAAGGTCAACAGTTCTTTTCCCTAGCATAGAGTTAATTTTAATCTTCCGCACGTCTGGCCAGCATATTCTCAACATCTGACAGTTTCGCCCTGTCTCCGAATAACAGCAGTGTATCATCGCGTTCAAGTACTGTACTGCCTTTGGGGATTAAGTACTTGTCGCCTCGATTGACCAGAAGAATTGTAACTCCGTCAGGAAAGCGCAAATCCTTCACCGCATGGCCGATTACTTCAGCGTCTGGCAGCAAATCAACTTCCCTCGTCTCGTCCGTACCTGAAGCCGGCGTTATGTCAAAGTTAAGCGTCCACGTCTTAGCCTCTCGAACCGCTGCATCAAGTCCCAAAAGTTTCGCAGCTTTGGCTAAAGTCTTCCCCTGTATCATCACTGACGTAAGTACAACGAAGAATATTACGTTGAACATGTATTTCGCCTGCGGGTGTCCCTCCGTAAGCGGATATGTCGCTAGAATTATTGGCACTGCTCCACGTAATCCCGTCCATGATACAAATAGTTTCTCCCTCCAGTTGAAACGGCTTAGCATCGTCCCAACAAATATCGCTACAGGCCTTGCTATGAACATTAGGCAGAATGATACTAACAGTCCTATGCTCATTACGGAATAATTAGCAACTTCACTGGGCGTAACAAGAAGTCCCAGCACTAAGAACATTATTATCTGCATCAGCCACGCAAATCCCTCATGAAATCTTTGAAGGCTGTACTTGTAAAGGAAATCCCCGCTGCCCATCACTATCCCGCATATATACACTGCTAGATATCCATTGCCGTATACTGTCTCTGTAATCCCAAATGTCGCCATCACTATCGAAATTCCCCATACTGGATAAAGTGCTTCATTCGAGACACGCAGACGCTGTATCGCCCAGCATGAGAACCTCCCCATAAGAAGTCCTACAGCTCCTCCTGCAAGCATTTGAACCACAAACTTCACAGCAAGTTCTCCCATTGGAACATCAGGGGTCTTAAGCCACGTTATCGCCGTTAAAGTAAGGAACACCGCCATAGGGTCATTGCTTCCTGACTCGAACTCAAGTAACGGTTTCAACGCTCCCTTTACTCCTACCTTCTGCGTCCTCAGTATCGAGAATACCGCAGCCGCGTCCGTCGAGGATATTATCGCTCCAAGCAGGAACGCGTCCTTGTACGTGAACTGCGGCAACATCGCTATGGGTATGGCCATTACTACCGCTGTGAGGAGAACTCCAAGTGTCGAAAGCACTATTCCCTGCGTAACTATGGGCTTTATGTCGCACCATCTTGTCTGGAAACCGCCGGAGAACAGTATGAATGCAAGCGCGAATGTTCCAACTTGGTTTGCAGCGTTTGCGTCTGAGAAGTTTAAGCCTCCTGGCCCGTCTACCCCTGCAAACATTCCTATACCTAAGAATAATATTAATGCTGGAACCTTTATCTTTTCCGAGAGTGAACCTGCTACAAGGCTCATAAAGAATAACAGTCCTGTTACTAGAAAGGGATTAACTGTTTGAAGCATAGATTACTATATCAGTCCTTTCGGGTTTGTAGATGCTCCATATTATATGGCAATGGACAGAAACAAAGAAGCCCCCCATTTTAACGGGAAGCTCCTTCACATGGCTGCGCGTAAAACTTTGTCCGTTTACTTTTTCTTCAAAGCAAGCAATATTCCCAGAAGTACAGCAGGTATTACAGCACTCGCAGTGTTGCAGCCTCCCCCGCTGTCGCCTACATTGCCCGAACCATCGCTGCCCGTTGAGGCCGTCGTTATTACGGGCGAATACTCATTGCCGGGTTCCATGTAGGCTGCAACGTTGACATGCTGGTTTGAAGGGACTGTCGTTACTGTAGTGCCGCTGTCGTCCGTGAACGTATAAGCCTCTGAAGTATCCTCTCCATCTGCCGCACTAACTTCTGCACTTCCTCCCCCAATTCTCGACACAAGAAGGTGAAGGAAGATTGGCATATCGGGGCTTAACATGTCCAGCGTTACACCGAAAACATACACAGCCGCTACATCAACCGAAATCACTGGAAGTACCGCCGCTATATCCTGACTGCTTGCCTCTATAGCGTTGCGCTGTTCCGTGCTTAGGCTGGAAACGCTCCTGCTGGCTCTCGTACTGCTCGGCAACGCTATAACTGCAACGTCTGCGGGTATGCTGGAGTTTTTCTGCCTGATTATGCCTGCAATCGCGGTCTTTGTCGCCTCATTACCCATTATCGCTGTGCTGGGAGCCTCTGTCTGTACTGATTTTGGAACTACTACGGGCGTGTCGTTTGTGGTGTTTCCACTTTCACCCTCTGTACCTCCTGTACTGCCTCCGCTGTTGCCGCTTTCATTACCGCTATTGCCTGATGTACTGCCTCCGCCTGACGTACTGCTTGCCTCCGTGAGCTTCACATACCATGCAGCCGAGATATGACCGTCATATGCTCCATCGCTCATCGTCCCTTCGCCTTCCTCTGAGAGAGCGTAGACCTTGCCTTCCTCAGATGGCGTGAATACACGGTCTATCATTACTGTACCGTATGACATTATTACACTGTCGCCGGAAATAAGCAGTCCGCTCGATACATAGTCCGTTATGTCCCGTGATACTCCGTCTGGATAGATACCCACTACGGTCAATCCCATACCATGAAGCTGGGTACCTGTTGGCACCCTCCAGCCGTATGCTACATCTGGTAACGCGCTTATCGCTGAACGTAACGTGGCCAGACGTGATGAAGATACATTGCTCGATGTCATCATCAACGTATTGCTGAAACCTAATATCCCTCGTTTTCCAGATGGGACATTGTTCAACTTTACATCAAACGAAAATCCTGAACCGTTAATACCTTCAGCTACGTTGCGCAAAACGGAATAATTCTCCGATGGACGGGTGTATTCTGTAGCATTCACGAAATTGTTTGCAGACAGTACATTATCAGTCTCCTCTACAGCTCCTCTTGGCGTGAGAAGAAATGTTAAATCTGCTGAATTGTTGGCACTGGTTATGATTTGGCTCGTTGCGTTTGTAGTGTAAACATTGATATCCGCCCTGATGTCAAAATACTTCCCCGATGTATCCTCGAATTTTGCGGTGTAAGTATCTCCCATGCTCATGTATCCGCTTATCGTCAATACATTGCCACTGTATGTGTATGCATCATTGCTCAGGGTTACGGCTGACCTTCCGCTTCCCTTCTGGAGGGATACCAGACTGTATCTTGCATCACTGGGGACATTGCTGAATTCAAGCGTTATGGGTACGTTGCTTCCTGGCTGAACATCATAGCTTTTCGGCTTCACTGACGCGCTGGTGTAATACTTCACGAACAAATCCAGACTGTCTATCACTACATCAGGTATATCCTTCAGCATGTATGTTATCTTCCTGATGGTCTTTCCCTCAAGGCTCGATGTGTATTCAGGGAAACGCCTCACTCCACGTCCATGCGGCTCGGTGTAGTCGTCATTCACGGTGAAGGCCATGTCAGTATTGCTCCAAAGGTTGTTATCATGCCTCATACCGTATACATCACCGCTCGATGTCTCTATCAGTCCGCCAAGATAATTGCGCGCAATCTTGTCGTTGCTCGTGCCAATATCTATGCTCGCTCCCGAAACACTCAGTACGTAATGTCCCCATGTTGCTGACGATCCCGATGATATTCTGACTGTCGCACCCTCCGGCTCTACAGTTTCAGTAGACATAGCACCGAATGTACCGTCTGCACTGACTTCCTTGAACTCAGCAAAGTTTGCATTACTCACGAATGCATAACGTGATTTGTCGCTTATTGCGTTGTACACGTCCTCCCTCATTCGCACCTGCACTGCCTTAACCCCTGAGATTGTACTTCCAACATCACTCGATGAACTTACCAGAAGCGGGAAACGTGTAATTGCGTTCACTGTGGGTGTGCTTATGGCGTCAAGTCCAGATGATAGCAGGGTTGATGGTGATTTTCCTGTCTCGCCGGCGTAAAATTCTGCCCATGTCATATCAGTTGTCGCATAACGCGCTGTGTATACCTTGAAGTCCGCCCTGATATCTACATACTTCCCTGACGTATCCTTGAAGGTTACACGATAATTATCCCCGCTGGAAATATCCCCGCTTATCGTGAATATACCGTCTGAATACGTGTAGTTCCCGCTGGCCATCGTACTCCAGCCATGTCTCGCGCTTGGGTCTGCGTAAGTTACCGCCGAAACCTCACCGTATGATGCTCCTTGAGGGACGTTGCGGAATATCATCTTTACAGGAACATTCTTTCCGGCAGCTACATAGCCTCCTGAAGGTTCTACGGCCGCTGTCGTCTGGTTCTGAACGTAAACGCTGCAATTCACTATAGGATCGGGGACATCTTTCAGAAGCCACCTTATACTCGTTATGGTCTTGCCTTCAAGGTCTGAAGTGTAGGCGTAATCACGGTGAATGCCGTGTGCCTCGACAAAATCTTTAATGCTGAACGCTATAGTTCCAGGCTGAAACCACAAATTAGTGTTGTGTCTGAGAGCATAGGACTTGTCATCGCTGGTCGTAATTATCGCTCCGAGATATGCCGCGTTACTGGGGTTTATGTCCGCACTCGTTATGTTGAGAGTGTAATTTCCCCAAGTGCTTGACACTCCTCCCGATAACCCTACTACAGCACCGCTTAACGTCGTCGTTGCCGTCGCCATTTTCCCGAAGCTGCCGTCTGCGTTCAAGTCCTTGTACTCAACGTATGGTGCGAGGCTGAAGGTGTAACGGCTGTCACGGCTCACGGTGTTATACCTGCTCTCAGTCATTCTTACCTGTACGGCCTTCACTCCCGTAATGCGAGTAACATTGCCTTCATCGGACGAGACTAACGCGCCTGCGTCTGCCGATACCGTAACGCTTGAGAGCTGCGTCATATTCCCCGCAATTCTGGCTGTAGGAGAACTTACTGCGTCAAGTCCAGATGACAGAAGGTCGCTGGAAGCGGCTCCAAGTTCACCAGCATAGAACTCCGCCCATGTCATATCAGTCGTGGCGTAACGATACATTCCCGAAACCGTGAATGTCGTGCTTATGTCGGTATATTTCTCCGTGCTGAATGTAGCAGTGTATGTCCCGCTGACAAGATCATCACTCAATGTCAAAACTCCATCAGCATATGTGTAGTATCTGCTGTCTACCCTAGCACTGTTGCGCCCGCTTCCGTTCGTTAATGATGAAAGCGTATATGTTACTCCGGTTGGGAGAGCGTCAAACGTAATGTTCAACCTTGCGCCGGAACCAGATACCAATGTTACTGTCTCACTGCCGGCACTTACCGATACGGGGCTTTGCTTTTTCACATAGATATCAAGGCTGTCAATTACGATGTCGGGAAGTCCCTTCAGCATGTACGTTATCTTCCTGATAGTTTTACCTTCAAGCTCGGCTGTGTAGTCGTAGAAGCGCGTTACTCCTGTCCCGTGAGGCTCGGTGTAATTCTCGTTGACGGTGAATGCAATGTCTGTGTTGCTCCAGAGGTTATTGTCATGCCTCATGCCGTAAGTCTTGCCGTCTGAGGTCTCAATCAACGCTCCAAGATAGTTTCGCGCCGTCTTGTCCCCGCTTGTCCCAATGTCTATGCTGACACCTGATACGCTGAGAACATAATGTCCCCATCTGGCTGATGAACCGGTTGACATAGTTACAGTAGCTCCTGATGGCTTATCCGTACTCGTAACCATTCTTCCGAACGTACCGTCTGCATTAACGTCCTTGTACTCGGTGAACGCAGTATCGCTTAATGTGTAGCGTGATGTGTCCGACAGCGAGTTGTACACGTCCTCAGTCATACGTACCTGCACTGACTTCTCGCCATAGAACCTGCTTCCAGCGTCATTGGATTCGCTCCAAAGTAACGGGAAGCGTGATATTCCGTTTACTGTCGGGGTGCTGATAGCGTCAAGTCCCTTCGACAACAAGTCCGATGAAGTTGCTCCCGTTTCGCCGGCGTAGAACTCTGCCCACGTCATGTTTGTTGTGGCATACCGATACGAGTCTGCCGCGTAACCTGTCCCAGCAATGAGAGATACCGCCAGAACAAGCACAAATAATAACTTCCTTGCAGAAATCACAGTAATACATCTCCTTATAATGCTTCAGAATTTGTTTGCTGATTAAAACATAAAATGTTTGTGTTGTCAAATCATACATATATTACCTCTCCTTAAGTTGACAAAACAAAATTTCACGTTTATCATTCCCATCAATATTTCATGAAGGGAGTGCGTAATTATGTCAATAGCCGGTGCAATGCTTGATGTTCTTATGCTTTCCCGTCCGTCAATGCCCAAGATAAAGCGTGATTGTGTTGCTTTGCCTTAGTGAGTGACGGGGAAATATACATTAACACGCATATGATAAGGCCGCTCATTCACTAAGTTGGGCGGTCTTTTTATGCGCATGACAAGGAGATACTATAAACATCATGACGGAAAAACCTATTTTCAGGGGAGTAGCTACAGCACTCATTACCCCAATGAACGAGAACGGAGTGGATTATGACAACTTCGCCCGCCTTATCGACTGGCAGTGTGAGCAGGGCATTAACGCTCTTGTTATCGCAGGAACAACGGGTGAAGGTTCAACCCTCGATGACGCTGAACACAAACAGGTCGTGAAGTTCGCTGTTGACCGCATAGCAGGAAGGTGTGTTGCCATTGCCGCAACTGGCTCGAATGATACACGATATGCCGTACAGCTCACCAAGTTTTGCTGTGATGCAGGAGCAGACGCAATGTTATGTGTTACGCCGTACTACAACAAGACGACACAATCCGGCCTCGTCAAAATGTATGAGACCATCGCCGATGCCTCAACAAAACCCATAATCCTCTACAATGTTCCCTCGCGTACAGGCATAAATATTGAGCCGGAGACCTACGAGAAACTCTCATATCACCCCCGCATTCAGGCCATAAAAGAAGCCAACTCCAACATCAGCAAGATAGTCCATACAGCACAGTTAATCGGCGACAGAATGGATATTTATTCGGGCAATGACGACCAGATAGTCCCCATTCTCTCTATGGGAGGATTAGGAGTTATATCGGTGTTGTCGAACCCTGCGCCAAAAATCACGATGGAGATTTGCAACCGCTTCTTTGCCGGAGACGTTAAGGGTGCAGCGGAGCTGCAGTGCAAGATGTTGCCTCTCATTAACGCACTGTTCTGCGAGACCAACCCCATTCCGGTTAAGGCCGCAATGTCAGCAATGGGCTTCTGCGAGAACTATCCGCGCCTTCCGTTAGTGCCTATGGAGGAAGCTCACTGGCTGAAACTCAAAGCGTTAATGCAGGAACAAGGATTGATTTAGCGATGAAGATTATCATTAACGGTGCTGGAGGGAAGATGGGGCATATTCTCTCAGACATGGCCGGCAGCGAAAATATCTCTGCCCTCGTTGATGTCGCGTTCAAGACCGAAAACGGAATGTATCATTCTCTCGATGACTTCACGGGACAAGCAGACGCACTTGTTGACTTCAGCAATCACTCTGCAGCTCAGGCCGTAACATCGTACTGTGTCAGGCGCAATATTCCCATGCTCATTGCCTCGACAGGCCAGACACCCGAAGAATTATCCCTGATACGTGAAGCCTCAAAATCCATACCCGTCTTCATATCGCCAAACATGTCCGTAGGTGTGGCATTGGTGGCGGATATTGCGGAACGTGTTGCGAGATTGTTCTGGGATTGCGACATCGAAATGATAGAGGCTCACCACAACCAGAAACTCGATGTCCCCAGCGGTACGGCACTCATGCTTGCCAACAGAATACAGGAAGCCCGCGAAAGTTCAACACTCAACATTGGGCGGCACGAAAACGGCAAACGTTCCCCAAACGAAATCGGCATACATTCACTGCGTTACGGGACGGAAGTCGGGACACATGAGATAATCTTCTCCAACGGCCTCGAAACTATCACTATCCGTCATGACGCAAAGAACAGAGCGTTATTCGCAAAGGGAGCATTGTCTGCCGTGAAATGGCTGATATCGCAAAAACCTGGCCTCTACGGAATGAAAGAATATCTTGCGGGGTAACATCATGGACGCACAGGAAATCATAAAGTTCATATCTGACGCAAAGAAAGTTACGCCGGTTAAAGTGTATCTGCGTGAAAAATCCCCGATAGACTTTACCGGCACAAACGCTAAAGTTTTCGGAGCTGGCGACAGGATAGTATTTGGCGACTGGTCAGAAATTTCACCAATTCTCGAAGCCAATCGCGGTAACATTGACGATATAGTGATAGAGAATACCTCACGGAACAGTGCTATTCCACTTCTCGATATGAAGGACATTCCGGCACGCATTGAACCCGGCGCAATAATCCGCGACAACGTTACCATCGGCAAGAACGCTGTCATCATGATGGGGGCAATACTCAACATCGGTGCAGTAGTCGGTGAAGGCACAATGATAGACATGGGAGCGGTACTCGGAGGCCGTGCAACTGTCGGGAAAAACTGCCACATCGGAGCTGGTGCTGTACTTGCAGGAGTGATTGAGCCTGCGTCGGCAAAACCTGTCGTTGTTGATGATGGGGTGCTTGTCGGCGCAAACGCTGTCATCATTGAGGGCGTACATATAGGTGAAAACGCAGTAGTTGCGGCAGGAGCGGTTGTGATTGAGGACGTTGAAGCGGGAAAGGTTGTTGCTGGCTGTCCTGCACGTGTCATAAAGGACAAGGACGCTGACACCACCCTCAAGACTGCCCTCGAAAGCGCACTGAGGAAGATATAGGCCATGAGTATAGATTTCTTGCGGGAAGCTCAATCACTGTCAGCAAAACTTACGGATATTCGCAAGGAGTTTCACCGTACCCCTGAACCAGGCAACCATGAGTACAAGACTGCTGAACTCATCGAACAAATCCTTGACGCTGACGGAATAACGCACAGAAGAATCCTGGATACGGCCATAATAGCTCGAATTGACGGTAAGCTGCCGGGCAGAAACAGTGCAGTACGTTCGGACATTGACGCTCTGCCGGTGAACGAGGCTACGGGGTGTGATTTCGCCAGCCAGAACTCAGGATACATGCACGCCTGCGGCCATGACGTACACATTACGGGTGCGCTTGGTGCTGCGATAATACTGGGCAGACACAAAGACGAACTGCCGGGAAGCGTAACGTTCCTCTTCCAGCCAGACGAAGAGGGCGAGGGCGGCGCAAAGAGAATGATAGAAGCTGGCTGCCTTGAGGGTGTTGACGCGGTATTCGGGTGTCATGTAGACCCTGCACTTCCAGCCGGTCATGTTGGGATAAAGTACGGGAACTTCTACGCAGCTTCGGCAACATGGAAAATTGCTGTAATAGGCAAGTCAGCTCATGGTGCGCAAAGGGATAAAGGGATCGACTCAATTGAAGTTGTTGCTCATGTTATACCCGAAATCCTGAAGATTCCCGGCGGTGTTGTAAGTGTCGGAATGATTCACGCAGGGACGGCAAATAACATTCTTGCGGGACGTGCTGAAATGGCAGGCATAATACGCACATACGGCCTCGATGAACGCACGAGAATGTGTCGGGAACTTGAGGCACGGTGTAATGAGGTTGCATTACGTTTCGGGGCAAAATGCGATTGCAGGATAACGGACTCATGCGTTGGCATAGTGAATGACAATGACGCAATAACATCAATGTGCGAGAGGACAGCGCGTGAAGTTTTCGGCGGTGATAATGTCCATGTAATAGAGAAACCTTTATTCATCAGCGAGGATTTTGGGGAGTTCATCATTGCGAAAACAGGCTGCTTCTACCATATCGGTGCAGGCTGCGAATATCCCCTTCACAGCGACAAATTCCTTCCCGTTCCTGAAGCTATAGTTGCGGCTTCGGCCATGCATTCATCATCAGTATATTCCTACAACAAGCAGGAGGTATAAAGTTTGAGCAGAGTAATAACAGTGAAATTTGGCGGAACATCATTAGCTGATGCCTCACAGATAAAGAAGGCCGCAGACATCATCAAGTCTAATCCTGAACGCAGATACGCAGTAGCCTCTGCACCCGGAAAACGCTCAAAGGACGACATAAAGGTAACGGATTTACTTTACAGCTGTTACTCGGAGTTTGCAAAGGGCGATGAATATTCCGGAACACTTGCAAAGATAAGAGAACGTTACGCAGCAATAATAACGGAGCTTGGGATAAATTTCGACATAGGAGCGGAGATTGAGGCGATAGAGCGTGAACTTAGAAGATACCCGCCGTCAGATTACCTTGCAAGCAGGGGTGAATATCTTAACTCCAAAATTATCGCGGAATATTTAGGCTGGCCGTTTGTTGACGCGGCAGAAGTGATTTTCTTCACGGAGAACGGAATATTTGACGGCGAGAAGACATACTCAATCTTAGGCGAAAGACTTAAAGCCCTGCCCAATGCTGTAATACCTGGTTTCTATGGCTCAATGCCTGACGGAAGCATAAAGACATTTTCACGCGGAGGAAGCGACATTACCGGCTCAATAGTTGCGCGTTCGGTTAATGCTGACTTGTACGAGAACTGGACGGACGTTTCGGGAATGTTAAGTGCCGACCCCAGAATAGTTGACAGCCCGAAGGTCATAGAACACATAACGTACACTGAACTGCGGGAGCTTTCGTACATGGGAGCGAGCGTTCTTCATGAAGATGCAGTCTTCCCCGTAAGAAAGGCAGGAATTCCCGTGAATATCCGCAACACTAACAGACCCGATGACACAGGAACTCTCATTGCCGCCACACTGCCTGAAGGAATAAAAAGAAGTCCTGTAACCGGCATTGCTGGACGAAAAGGCTTCACGAGCATACGTGTCGAGAAATCGCAGATGAATGGTGAGACAGGTTTCGGTGCGAGATTGTTATATATCTTTGCGCGCAACGGTTTGCCATTTGAACACTGCCCCACAGGAATAGACACTATAAGTGTTGTAGTGAACAGCTCATTATTTGACGGGAAACGCGATGAGATACTCCGTGAAATCAAGAATGAACTTATGCCGGACTTCATTACGATAGAGAAGAACCTTGCAATGATTGCAGTAGTCGGTGAAGGAATGGTGAGGGTGAAGGGTATAGCCGCCCGTGTTTTCGGAGCACTTGCAGGGGCAGGGATAAACGTTAGAATGATAGATCAGGGATCTGACGAACTGAATATAATAATCGGCGTTGATGAAGCAGATTACGAAGCGGCAGTGAAAGCATTATATAGCGCAATGACAGATAAATAACATATTTCCCCCTTGAAAAACGGGGGGTATTTTTTTGTTTGTTGAATTATAATGATAATAATGTTTCACAGTATTAATTCTTTAAGAAAGTGATGATACATGAGCAAAATCATTGTGTCTAAATTCGGCGGAGCTTCTATGGCTGATGCCGACAAAATAAAAAGGACAGTTGACATAATAACGTCTAACCCCAACAGGCGTTATATTGTAGTTTCAGCACCAGGAAGCCGCAATTCTGAGGACGTTAAGATGACTGACCTTCTCTTTATACTCAATTCCCGTTACATGAACAGGGAAAACTTCAACGAGATACTAGACCAAATACGCGACAGGTTCACTGGTATTGCTCAGGGTTTGGGGATAAGTTTTGACGTTGATGCGGAAATCACTAACCTGAAGAAAAACCTCTTCTTCGGCAGGGGAAATGATTATGTTGTCAGCAGGGGCGAGAATATCATCGCTAAGATTGTGGCCGAATATCTCGGCTGGCCATTCATTGACGCGGCTAACATCATATTCTTCAGCAAGGACGGCTCCATCGACAGGGACAAGACTTTAGCGGCGACAGCAGAGGCTCTGAAGGACAAAGAACGCGCAGTTATACCCGGATTTTACGGCTCAACAGGCGGTGCAGGTATAAAGATATTCCCGCTGGGAGGCGGCGATACGACGGCGGCAATAGCAGCCCGTGCGGTGAACGCCGAAATATGCGAGAAGTGGTCAGAGACAACGAAGATATACAGTGCAGATCCCGGCATAGTCGATAACCCTTCAGTAATCCGGAACATAACATACGAGGAGTTAAAGCAGTTAAGCTATATGGGTATCCGAGTGTTTCATGAGGACGTAATATACCTTATGCAGGGAATAGGCATTCCGATAGTGATAAAGAACATCAACGACATCAATGACGATGGAACATACGTAACGTCCGAACTTCCCGCAGAAACGCACAGGAACGTAGCGGCCTGTATAGCAGGAAAACGAAACTACAGGATAATCCACATACAGAAATTTGGTCTTAACCGACTGACAGGGATAGGGCAGAAAGTATTTGGGATATTCACGGAGCGTAATATACCCTGTGAGCATTACATATCAGGGATATACCGATTTTCGATTATAGTGAAGAACCCGTTGTTTGACCTGAAGAGGGCGGAGATACTTCAGGCGTTGAATGACGCTGTTCACCCAGAAGATATAAGAGTCGAGAAGAATTTGTCGCTAATAGCGGTAGTTGGCAAAGGAATGGGGACAGTCAAGGGAATATTCGCGAAGATATTTAATGCGATAGCTGAGGCTGGAATAAAAGTGAGAATGATAGAGCAGGGTTCCGATGACTTGAACATAATAATCGGGGTATATGATGAGGATTACGAGGCGACAGTGCGGGCACTGTATGGAGCGATGATATTGAACTGAGAATGACCGGGCGATATTCACATGACCTGCCCCCGTTTATAGAAGCGGGGGCTTCTTAATTCAACGAGGCTGTAACTCAAATCTTGCGACTGTAGTTGTCTTAATTCTTCTCCAAAGGCGGTGTTAAAAGTTTCCTGCGTTCCACAGGTATTAATCTTCGACAGCAATATCATGTTCTGTGCCGCATGAATGTGTCGGTCTTCTCTGTATTTGTACGTACTCATACACGCGGCTAGATAACATTAGCTACACTGTCTTTCCGAACAAGCTTTTGTGCCAGCCTTACTTAAAGTTCTTTTTCTGGCCCTTAAAGGAAGAGAGGCGTTATTTGGGAGCAAGAAAGGCAACTGAGCCTCCCCACGCCTAAAAACAGGGGATTCGTAAGAAGTTTGATTTTAAGTTTCCACCTATATGAACAGGCACCCTTATTCTTACGGGCGTGGCCAGTCCGCCCCTACAGTATAGCCCCATTAGGGACACAACTTTACTTTATATATACACATTTTCTCTAAAACCCGTCATAGTTCACCCAGTCCGGAGATTTATATCTCTAAGTGCTACGCTGCGGCGAGAGGGAAGTGTTCCCCTAACTCCATTTTTGTCATGTTGCACATTTTTTTAACGTGGAAGTCTAACCATAAAAATATTATACTATATTGCGCATTATATCCCCATAGCTAAAGCTAGGGATTTTACGGCGTTTTTGATAAAGCAGTTTTTTGCTGTCTACTTTACTTATTCCTTCATTAAGCATACTTCCTTTCTTACGAAAACTCCCCTCATCATCACGACAAGGGGAGTGTAATTTCTTCTTCCTTAACGTACCAAGCAGGGTTTCTTGTTGTCGAACTTCCAGCCCGGAATAAGGTACTGCATTCCTACAGCGTCATCTCTCGCGCCAAGACCATGTTCAAGGTACAGCGCATTAGCTTTCTTCACCTGCTCAATGTCAACATCAACACCGAGACCGGGCTTCTTCGGAAGGTCAATGCAGCCGCCCACTATCTGCATGGGTTCAACAGTCAGCCTCTCGCGTCCTTCCTGCCAGATCCAGTGGGTATCTATACCGTTCATCTTGCCTGGAATTGCCGCCGCACACTGTACGACCATTGCGAGGGAAATGTCGAAATGGTTATTGCTGTGGCACCCCCACATTAGGCCGAAATCGTTGCAGAGCTGGCCTACCCTTACGCTCCCGTTCATTGTCCAGAAGTGGGGATCGGCAAGAGGAATGTCTACTGCCTGAAGTATCAGCGCATGGAACATCTGCCGCCAGTCCGTGTTAATCATGTTCGTGGCTGTTGGCATCATTGCAGCTTTCCTGAATTCCGCCATTACCTCGCGGCCGCTGAAACCTCCCTCAGCACCTACGGGGTCTTCACAGTAAGCGAGACACTCTTTCAGCTGCGGGGCAATCTCCAGTGCTTCCTTGAGGCTCCAGCAGCCATTGGGGTCGAGGTCAACCCTTGCGTTCGGGAACGCCGCCTTTATTGCCTGTACTGCTTTAAGTTCCTCTTTCGGTGGCAGAACTCCTCCCTTGAGCTTGAAGTCCTCAAATCCATACTTCTCATGCGTTGCCTTAGCGAGCGCAACAATCTTTTCCGGCGTAAGTGCTTCTTCATGGCGAAGTCTGTACCAGTCGCAGGGTGAATCGGGTTCTTCCTCATAGGGAAGGTCTGTCTTCTTCCTGTCGCCAACATAGAACAGGTAGCTCAGGAAGCGTACTCGTTCACGCTGTATGCCATCGCCCATGAGTGCCGCCGCTGGAACATCGAGGAATTTCCCCATGAGGTCAAGAAGGGGTGCTTCAACCGCCGTAACTACGTGTACTCCTGTACGAAGGTCGAATGTCTGCAATCCCCTAACATCGTCCTTAATGTTAGCGTCCAGCCATTTGCGTACATTGTTGAGTGTAGCCTTGTAGTCCGCAAGCCTCGTACCTACAACAAGGTGCTTGATGTCCTCGAGAGCCTTAGTGATTTTCTGTCCGCCGGGAACTTCCCCGCAGCCGAGATTTCCTGCGCTGTCCTCAAGGATTACGATGTTTCGCGTGAAGAAAGGGCCATGCGCTCCCGAAAGGTTAAGCTCCATACAGTCATGGCCTGCAACAGGGTAGATGTCCATGCGTTTTATCGTTGGTATCATTGCCATTTTGTCCTCCTTAATCTTTTACTCCCATTTTCTCCAGAGTTCCGCCCTTCATGTTGTCCCAGATTGAGTAGCCCAAGAATATCGCTATCAACGCCCATATCACCAGCGCAATAGGTCTCTGGAAGAACACTGCGAGGTCATAGTTGTTGCCCTTCACAGCCTCGATAAAGTACTTCTCCAGGTCTCCTCCGAGTATGAACCCAATAAGGAACGGTGCTGTAGGAAGCCCGATTTTGTTCATCACGAAGCCTATTACCCCGAAGAAAAGCAGGCACCATACATCGAACATTACGCCCGAACGTGTCGCATATGCTCCAACAATGCACATGAGCAGTATCACCGGATACATTCTCGCGCTCCTGACCTTTACGACCTGTGAAATCAGCTTGATTGGGAAGAACATAACTATGAACATCAATATGTTGCAGCATAGAAGTGCGATGAGTATCTGGTTCCATATTTGCGGGTTCTGGTCAATGAACAGCGGCCCTACCTGTATTCCCTGTAACAGGAACGCCCCAATCAGCACCGCAGTTGTTGCATCTCCCGGAATACCCAGCGAAAGCAACGGCACTAATGCTCCGCCCGTAAGCCCGTTGTTCGACGACTCGGAGGCGATTAACCCTTCAGGCGCACCCTTGCCCATGAGTTCGGGGTGTTTGGAGAAGCTCTTTGCCTGACTGTACGCTATCAGTGAAGCCGCACTTCCTCCGACACCAGGAAGAATGCCCATGAATGTCCCGAAAAGTGATGAACGGATTACGTTGACCGCCTGCCCCTTGAAGTCCGAGAACGAAAACTTCTGCGCACCCTCAACCGTAACGCCTTCATCGAGGTTGTTGCTTTGCATTCCCTTTTCGGCCTCCTGAAACATCTGTGCAATCGCGAAAAGACCGATAAGAAGCGGCAAAAGCTGGAAGCCGCTCCGTAACTCATTCTTCAGGAAATCGGGAACCATGCGCATACGGTTATTCATTGAGAGTTCACCAACAAGACTCAGAAGAACACCCAAGAAGCCGGAAAATACTCCCTTAGTCATTGAGCCTTTGGAGAGGGCGGCAATAACTGTCATTGCGAAAAGTATTATGAGGAACTTTTCGATTGCCGAGAACTTTATCGCCATTTTCGCCAGAGGAGGTGTGAGGAGTGCAAGGACAATCAGTGATATTATCCCGCCGAAGAATGACGCTGTTATGCCTATTTTGAGTGCGCGTTCGGATTCACCCCTGCGTGCCATTGGGTAGCCGTCAAATCCTGTGCAGACGCTTGACGGTGTTCCGGGTACGTTGATTAAGATTGCCGGGATAAGTCCGCCTGAAATTCCGCCGACATAGAGACCAAGTAGCAGGTACAATGCCGGAACGAGCTGGAACGCGTAAGTCATTGGCAGGAACACGGCAACGGCCATTGTTGCTGTCATTCCTGGAATTGCGCCGAAGATTATTCCTATTGCAGTTCCGAGAAGCGCAAGACCTATATTAAGTAACATGGTTATGATTTCACCTCTTTTATGGAAGCGTTATGTTGAAGACCTGATAGAACAGGTACCATACTCCCCACGAACCTGCGAACGCTATGGCTGCCGATATAACTACGCTCTTGAACTCGAAAAGTTTTCCCGGCTTCATCTCGAACAGAACGTTGAACAGGAATATGAATATCACGCTTGCCCATGCAAAATGCAGTACAGGCAGGCAGATTACGTAAAGCACAAAGAGTATCAGTGATCCCCACAGCTTCACTTTGTCATATCCAGGCTTGAAGAAGTGATAACCCTTAAAGTTGATGAACGGAGTACCTTCTTTTTTGCACTTCATTGCGCGCTGTATGAGGATAATCACTAATAAAACCGCGCAGATTGTTCCGATTGCGTAGGGGAAAAACAAATGCATATTTCTGATTTTGAGCCATTCCCTGAGCATCTTTTGCAAAATTAACACCTCCCTGAAAGTTTAGACCCCCCCTGACATGACGAAAGGGGAGGTCTTGTTGTTACGAAATTACTCTAAATCCTCAATGTTGGGTGCTTCTGAGAGGACTTTCTTGATGTCGTCGCGTTTGCCATAGATGAACTCTTTGGCTTCCCTGCTCTGAAGGGTATTGCCTGCGTAGGTCATCTTGGCCATATCTTCCTGGAACTGAGGGTCTGCCTGCATCTGTGCAACTGCCGCGTCAAGTTCCGCAACTGCTTCATCAGGTGTTCCCTTCGGAAGGTAGATGAGGAAGTCTTTGGAGAAGTACAGAGGCTTGCCCTCCATTGTGATACCCATATCGCCATAGACAGGTACATCACTGCGGCCGGGTATCTTGTCCATTATGCCGACATACTTGAGTGCTAACTGCTCGTCAACACCATCTGCCGTGTACTGGAGGAATGAGCTGTAGTCGCCGAAAATGACATCAGCGTTGTTGTCCCATAACTGCTGAAGTTTCGTGTCCGTTGAGCCGCCGAGAACGAAGCGCATTTGGTTTGCAACTTCCTCGCCGTAAGTGTTCTTCAGCCAGACATAATAGATGACGAAAGCGAGATTGCTGACGCTTCCAAGCTCAACCGAGAGCCTTACTGTTCTGCTGGGGTCAGCCTTTAGCCATTCCGCCATTTCCTTCATGTCATTGTAGGGGGCATTCCTCTTTGCCGCGAAACATGAGCCTGGATTTTGTCCTACGCGCGGGCCGATGACCATGTTTTCGAGGTCATATTCCTTGCCGTAGCTGCCGAAGAGAACTCCCAGATAGGTCATGTCGTGGAAGATCATGAATGTCATTCCATCTGGTGCGGCTGTCCTGATTGTTGCGAAGGCTTCATTTGCTCCGATGGGGTCAACTTTGGAGCTGCACTTGAGGTATTTCTGGAGGTACCTGTTTACGATATCTGCGACCATGTAGCTGTCGCCCGATACTGCCGTTGAACCTATGACGATACGGACGCGCTGGCCTTCATAGACGGAAGCCATAGCCATAGGCGAAAAGCAAAGCACAAGTACGAGAACTGACGCAATAAACCTTTTGTTCAGCAAAGTATATCTCTCCCTGCTAATATGAATTGTATAAAGAACTTGGGTAATGAGATTATATCATGCCATAAAAAAAAACAGCTCCCGATATTTCACGAAAGCTGTTGTTATATTCCGTTCATTGTATGCCTCTTAACCGTCCCCAAAAAGCCCAAGAATATCCGACAGGTCAACCGCATCATTCTGTTCCTCAACGCGCGACTTTATGGCTGATGTTTCGTCCTCAAGTTTCTTGCGTGCCTCAAGAATGCTTTTAGCCTGTTCGAGCTGCTTTATTGCCGCGTCTCTGTAGCCCAGATCGTAAAGCGTCATGGCCGCATTGGTGATGTATCCGCCCAAGAATGCCTCGAACTTCCGCGCGTCTGCCATTGGGGTGTCATCGCCATCTTGGAACTTATCCGTATACTTCTTCGCGAACTTCTCAGTTTCCCATGACAGAAGGTCTTTGCTTATTGCCGCAAGTTCGTCCAGCATTTTGTCGAACTCAGTCTTTGTCGAAACTTTGTCAACATACCTTTCGCCGGACGTAAAATCGTAATCTAACTGTGAGCCGCTGTAATCCTTATGTGATACAGGCTCCTGTTCGGACTGTTCTGCGGGTTGTTGAACGTCATGTTCCTGTTCCTGCGCTTCTTCCTGCACTGGTTCAGGCTGCGTATCTTCGGGCAATTCCTGCGGTGTTTCATCGAGCAGTGAGTTCTCGTCAAAAACAGCTTCATCGTCCCGCACATCTTCCTGTTCTTCAGGGGTAACAGCTTCAGTATCCTGCGTAGCCTGCTCAGTCTCAGGGACAGGTTCTTCCGCGATTTCAACGGCGGCAGACTCTTGTGTCTCAGGCTGTAATTCCTCCGTTACTTCTTCCTGTGGTTCTTCCCGCGCTTCTTCCTGTTCCTGTACTTCTTCCTGCGATGTCTCAGTCTCAGGCATTAAGTCCTCTGGTGCTGACTGTGTGTCTTCCGGTGATGGCTCTTGCCCGCCCGTGAGTGTCTCAGGCTCGGACTGTTCCTCCTGCTGTACTGTTTCGATGTCTGGCAGAGTTTCTTCCGGCGCAACGTCTTCCGGCTCTGGCTCTGGCTCTAACTCTGCTTCTTCCTGTACTTCCGGCTGAACTTCCCCTTCAATCTCCGAAGAAGCTCCATTATCCTCTGTTTCCTCTATTTCAGGCTCAGATGTTTCTTCCTGAACCTCCAGAACATCAGGGCTGTCCCCGTTATCTTCAGGAACTTGAACAATCTCAACAGCACCCGTAATTTCGTCAGCATTATTTTCCGCTTCAGGTTCTTCCGTTTGTTCTGGTTCTGATACTTCTTCAGGCTCAGGGATAACCTCTGCCTCCTCCGGCAATGTCTCAGCTTCGGGGATAATCTCAGTCTCAACGATTGAAGGTTCTTCACTCTCTTGGGGTGGTTCTTCAGGCAAAACATCAGGCTGTAATTCTTCGACTGAAGCTGTTTCAACGTCATGAAGTTCTGCCTGTTCTGTCTTCTCGTCTATGAGCCTGTGTAACTCCTCTATCTTCGTAGGCTCTAAATCCTCTTCAGGTTCGGGCTGTTCCTCAATAACTACAGGAGGCCGCAAAATCTCTTCCTGTAATGGTTCTGCCTTTTTCCTGAGAAGTGCTGCACGCAAGAACGGCATCTTTTAACCGTCCCCCAATGCCAGCGACATCAAACTATCAATGCGCTTCACAAATCCTGCGGGGTCTTCGGGCATTGCTCCCTCAAGTATCAATGACTGGTCATAAAGCACCCTCAGAATATCTCCGGCTTTATCACGGTCATTCCCTGCCATGTCAAGCAGCTTTTTGACGACTGGGTGTTCCGCGTTAAGCTCAAGAATACGTTTTTGAACGGGAGGTGTCTGTCCAGCTGAACGCATTAGGTTCTCCCACTGGATAGACATTCCGCCTGGAGCGTCCTTCAGACATGCTGGTGAACTCGAAAGCGTCAATGATGGCCTCACAGTTTCCAGTTTCTCTGGGAAAATCTCAAGTGCCAGTTTCTTCAGAGGCTCAAATTCCGCGTCAAATGCTTTAACGTTCTCGTCATTGGCTTTCTTCTCGTCCTCTGTGTATGGCGTAACGTCATCTCGTGCGATGTTCAGGAGGTCTTTAGCGTCTTCGGGAAGTATAAAGCTTGCCTGTCCGAGTATCACTTCGTCAACCGGATCTGTCATGAGCAGTACTTCATACCCTTTCGAGGCGAACGGCTCAAGTTTCGGCGAGGCTTTCAGTGCTGAAAGATTATCGCGTCCGGCAAGACAGTATATCCCCTTCTGTTCGGGCTTCATGCGTGCTTCGTATTCGGCGAGGGTTGTCCAGCCGTCATCATGGGTAGTTCTGAACAGCGATATTCCCAGAATGGTTTTAGCGTGTTCGTGATCCTGTATTATGCCTTCCTTGAGAACGCGTCCGAACGCCAGCCAGAACTGTATGTACTTTTCCCGTTCATTGTCCAGCATTTTGCGAAGCTCGGTGAAAATCTTGCGCTGAGTGCTTCTCCTGATTACACGGATTATAGGCTCGTCCTGCAAAATCTCTCTCGAAATGTTCAAGGGCAAATCCTCACTGTCGATTACCCCGCGTATGAACCTTATGTACTGAGGGATTAAGTCCTTGCAGTCGTTCATGATGAAGACGCGGTTAATGTAGAGGCTTATTCCGCCGCTTTCAGGGTTCATAAAGAGGTCTAACGGTGCTTCTGACGGTACGAACAATAAACCTTTGAAGTTCGTTGAGCCTTCCGCGTTAATCCTTATGTGGGCAAGAGGGTCTCTCCAGTCGTGTGTCAGGTGTTTGTAGAACTCCTTGTATTCATCTTCAGTGATTTCGCTGTCGGGTCTCTGCCAGATTGCCTTGCGGGAATTTATGATTTTGTCCTTGAAGTATATGGGCCATGATATAAAGTCTGAATATTTGCCGGTTATATCCCTTACCGTCCATTCGTCAAGGTAATTTTTCGCGCCTTCTTCCGTATTCTGCCTGACGTAGAGGGTTACGGTAGTTCCGCATTCACTGCGCTGTTCCGCGTCATCTACGGTGTATGAGCCGTCGCCGTTTGAGGTGAACCTGAAAGTCTCCGATGTACCAAGTTTACGCGTGATGACTTCAACTTTATCCGCTGCCATGAAGACGGAGTAAAACCCAACGCCGAACTGACCTATAAGCTCCTGCTGAGTATTGCTGTCTTTCGCGGCCTTTAGGAACTCTTTTGTGCCGGACTTAGCGATTGTGCCAAGATACTGTATTATCTCGTCCCGCGACATTCCTACGCCGTTATCGCTGACTGAGAGAGTTTTTGCGTCCGGATTAATCTCTATCCTGATTTCGGGATTTTCATTCTCCGCAAGCTCGGAGTTTTTGAGGCATTCTATTCTGCGTTTGTCTAGAGCATCTGAAGCGTTCGATATTAATTCGCGCAAAAATATATCTTTATTCGAGTACACAGAACTAATCATCATCTTTAACAGTTCTGCGGCTTCTGTCTGATAGTAAAATTTTTCTTCACTCATGATTTATTACCTGACTGGTTCATAATCTATCTCTGATTTCTCGCCCGTAGCTTCCAGTTTGAAGATTACGGGTCTCAATCCGTCATTGCAGGAACATATTGCTACGCCGGGTTTGCGTATCCAGCCGCCATAGTAGAAAAGCTCACTGCCTGAACCGTGCGCAAAGGCAAAAACATACTGATATATCGCTTTCCATGCCTCATCACACAGTCCATATGGCTTGGCGTAATCCGCGAAAAACTCCTGCCCTTCCTTCAGCATTGGACAAGCTCCCAGACCTTCAGCCCCATACTCTTTGGCCAAGTCTTCATTAAGCATAGTCCTTAATACTGTAACCCTAACTTTGTTCATAACAATATCCTTCATACCCACAAAGCCGGAGACATGTATATTGACATACCCCCGGCCTTACCAGTGCTTCAACAGTCCGTGAACTAACTGGCTGCTTCGTCTGTCTTAACCTTCACGACCTGACGGCCCTTGTAGTAACCGCATGAAGGGCACGCGTGATGGGCTAAGGTTACTTCTCCGCACTTGGGGCAGCTCATTGTTACCGGCGCGCTTAATGCTCCGAGCCAGTTAGCTTTGCGCTGTGAAGTACGGGCGTGAGATACTTTTCTTTTTGGTGTTGCCATAATCTAAAATCCCCCTGTGATAATTATTATTCGCTGGTGAAATTTCGCAGTGCTTCAAGTCTGGGATCTATGTCCTCTTCTGTGCAGGAGCATTCCCCTTCATTGAGATCTGTCCCGCAAATTGGGCACAGACCCTTGCAATCCTCACGGCATAATACTTTCGTGGGAAGGAGCGTATATATGCTTTCCTGAATTTGGGGCATAACGTCAACAACGCGCCCAAAAAAACTAACTTCAACGGGCATATAGTCGTCAAATTCGTCCAGCTCTTCAGCACCATGCGAATAATAAAGATACCCTAATTCCCCCGATATTTCAAGGCTTACCGGCCTGAGACACCTTGCACATTCAGCCTGGACACCCGCTTCAACCGTTATATTCACCAGAAGAAGCGAGTTTTCAAGCCATCGTGTCATTGCCTCAGCGTGGAAGCCCTCAGGGAATGTAAACTCCTGCCCGTCAAAATCCAGAGTGCCGCTGGGAAAATCCCACTGCGATAAAACTTCGGCCTCAGTGTCATTTTTGGGCGGGAGGGTTATTACTGCTTTCTGAGAGTCGTGAAATATGCTATGCAAACGCAATTCTCTTTGTCTCGCGGGCAATCATAAGCTCTTCATTCGTCGGGACAACCATAACTGTAACTTTCGAGTCGTCCGTGCTGATTACGGCTTCTTTTCCGCGAATATTATTCTTTGCCGGATCAACCTTCACGCCCATGAACTCCAGCTTCTTGCAGACTGCCTCACGTGTAGCCGCACTGTTCTCGCCAATGCCTGCCGTGAAGACTATGACATCAAGTCCGCCCATTGCCACAGTGTATGAGCCGATGTACTTCGCAATTCCGTACTCCAGCATGTCGATAGCCAGCCTTGCACGGTCATTGCCCTTTGCCGCTGCTTCCTCAACGTCTCTAAGGTCGCTGCTTACGCCTGAAATTCCCAGAAGTCCGCTTTTCTTGTTCATAAAGTTGTTCATCTCATCAGCTGTATACTTCGTGATGTTCTGGACGAACGGTACACATGCCGGATCCATGTCGCCCGTGCGTGAACCCATGAGTACACCGGCAAGAGGCGTTAATCCCATTGAAGTGTCTATGCACTTTCCGTTCTTCACTGCGCTGATTGAGCTTCCGTTGCCCAAGTGGCAAGTTATCATTTTGAGGCTTTCAAGAGGCTTGCCAAGAATTTCGGCTGTCCTGAGCGCAACAAAGTGATGGCTCGTTCCGTGCGCTCCGTAGCGTCTTACCCTGTGAACCTCGTAGAACTCCCAGGGAAGTCCGTACATGTAGGCGTAGTCCGGCATTGTCTGGTGGAACGCTGTATCGAACACTACGACATTTGGAAGATTGGGGAGTGCGTGCTGGATTGCCTCAATGCCCATGATATGCCCGGGATTATGCAGGGGCGCAAGGGGTATGCACTGCCGCAGTCCGTCCATGACTTTTGCGTCAACGAGAACGGATTCCTTGTAGAGGTCGCCGCCGGAAACTATGCGATGTCCTGCCGCCGCGATTTCGTCAAGCGATTTCAGAACGCCATGATTAGCGTCCAGTAATGCCTCAAGTACAAGCTGCATAGCAACTTTGTGATCCTTTATGTGAGTTTCGACCTTGAAGGGGTCTGCTCCTGTTTTCTTGTGCGTTATGTTTGAGCCGTCTATGCCTATTCTGTCTACGAGGCCTTTTGCTGAGACTGACTCGTCTTCCATGTCGAATAACTGGTACTTGAGAGATGAACTGCCGCAGTTGATTACGAGAATTTTCATGACGTTACGTGAATACCTGCCTTTGCATATAAAAATGGCGGAGACGTAGAGATTTGAACTCTAGGAACGGCAAGCCGCTCAGTTGATTTCGAGTCAACCGCCTTCGACCACTCGGCCACGTCTCCACATAAACTTAGTGATGTGTTAATGTGATCTGATTGACGAATTATTATAACCGCGAAATTATCGGGTTGTCAAATCATTGAACAGAGTATGTGCGCGTTTGTTTGTTTTAACGAGAATATTTTACAATGACTTCCCGAACATATTATCTCTGCGGCCTCCCATGACTGCGGGGATTTTTGCACAAAAAAAGCAGGTTTCACGTTTTCCGCAAGACCTGCCATCGTTATACCATAGTGATATACCCATTCTACTTGAAATAACTTACTGCCTCCTGCAATTCATCTGCAAGTTTATTCATGGTATCCGTATTGTCAGCAACAGTCTTCACGTTGTCCGCAATATTCACGATTGAGGCCGCAACTTCCTCATTTGTTGCAGATGTTTCCTCAGAGATTGAAGCAAGATTATTCACAGCGTCAAGAATAGTATCCTTTATGCTCTCAAGTTTCGCCGTAATCTCAGAGACCGATGAAATCTCCTCAAGCGATGATTTTATTTCGCCCTCAAGCTCCTTGAACTTCTCCTGCGCGGACATGAGCCTCTCTTTCTCCTCGTCAGTCAGCTTCCTTATCGTTACGGCAGCTTCAACGCATTCTCCCGACAACGCCTCAACTTCCGCAACAATATCTCGTATCTGTTCCGCCGACTCGTCAGAACGTTCCGCAAGTTTCTTTATCTCACCCGCCACAACACCAAAGCCCTTTCCTGCTTCTCCTGCCTTTGCCGCCTCAATGCTGGCGTTAAGCGACAGAAGGTTGGTCTGCGACGCTATGTCGGATATTATGTCAACTGCCTCATCTATCTTCCTGACTGCCTCATCTGTTGCTTGAACTTTCTCCGTAATAAGGTCGATAGCCTCTGAGGATTTCACGGAAGATTTTGCAGCGTCATCTATGCATTGTGATGCTGAGGAGTTAGCATCAGCCATTGAACGCGAACTGTTGTTGAGGTTATCAATGTTCCGTACAGCCTGAACCGTAACATCACCCATCTCCGAGATGTTTCCGCTTATACCGTGAACACTGCCTGCCATTGAGACTGCTGTCTTTGCGAGTGCCTGCATTGCCTCCGAAATCTCAAATGCTGAACCCGATGAATTTTCGGCCATGTCAGCGGTGGATTTGATGGTGTCATTGAGAACGTGCGCAACTTCCTTTATCTTACGCACAGCTTCGTTGAGAACCTTGCTGATTTTCGTAGCAGCTATGATGAGCTGTGATGTCTCATAAATATTGCTCTCTGACTTCATGTTGACATCGAGATTGACATCGAGGAGCGTCTCTATTCTCTCTGCAACTTCTCTCAATGGGTCAGCTACTTTCTTGGCGATAATCATCATAACGACAGCAAAGAACAGTATCAATCCGGCACTTATTGCGGCTATAGTCATGTAGACATTGCGTTCGGCCTGCTTAATCTGTGTCGCCGGTTTGCCGGAAAATGCCATGCCGTAAACTTTCGTTGCGTATTGCATAGGCATGTAGTAGACGTGATAATCTACGCCGTTAATCTTAACGCTGTCGGAGTAATAGTCATTGCCCGCGCTGACTGCACGCCATACTTCTTCAGACGCAGGAGTACCCTCTATCCTGTTGCCCTGAGCGTCCTTTATCGTTGTCATGAAGCGGATATTCTTCTTGAAGAGAGTTAAGTCTACCCCTGTGGTCTTCATGGAATCTATATAGTTTGTGTCGTAACGTATGAAGCCGTCAACAAGGTCATTGTTGTTGAGAATGTCGTACTCGTAATATTCACGGAGAGCCTTTGACGCTACGATGAGTTCTTCCTTTGTATTTTGCTTTAAGTTCCGTATCATTATTCTTGACGCAGCAACGGAAATGATCAGTACTGCAAGGATTAGCGGAACCAGCGCAAGTGTTACCAGCATAGCTTTAAGAGTTATTTTTTTCTTCATAATTTACACACTCCTAGTTAATTTTACGCCCTGTTCTTCTGCAATACCATCTATAAGACTACTTAACGGCCGCACGTATTCTTTCATTCCTGCATGTTGAGAGGCAAAAACATAACGTTCGCTTTCGTCATCAAGCCAGAATACATGACGCTGTGCTCCAAGCATAGTAATCTTGTCATCGCTTAAATCACGGTCATATGTGATTAAGTGCCATATCTGCCGTATCTTGTACCTGCCTAAAGTTCCGCCGTCAGCACTTGATACCTGCTTCCATCTTTCACGCAATGTTCTCTTGCAACTTATGCCTATGCTCCAGCCGTCCCTGCACTTGAACCATTTATCGACTTCAATATCACTCTGGAAATGTTCTGGTTGCGAATGTGATTTGAAGCCGTAGAAATTAAACAGAAAGGTTACCACATCTTCGAGGCTATCTCCTGCGCGTTTTTTGCGTTTCTGCCCTGCTCTGCGCTCAAACTCCTGAACGTATGCTGTTAATATTGCATTATCCTCAATGATATTACGTGGAAAAAGCCTTATGCTTTCAAGTACAGTACGTAATTTCGTAAAGCCCGTTATAATTTCCTCACGTTCAATATCAAGACAGCCCCTGACTCCTAAAATATCCCATGAAGATAATACTTTGCTGACGTGTTTACGGCCAAGTGAATGCAAAATTTTCCCTGCGGATTCACGGCAAAACTCTTTATCATCATTGGGGTATTTTTCATGGCCTGATTCGTGGGAAGAACTATATACCCCTCATAACCATTGAGAAGAGCAGCCCTTGACCATTTTCCGCCGCGGCCGTCCTTCATGCCGTTTCCTGATGAGTTTTTGAGATTGTAGGGAGGAGAAGTAACGAACAAGTCAACGCATGAATCATCAATACCGCGCATAATTTCGAGGCAATCCCCGCAGATAATCTTATTCCTGAAATTATCCATGCTCAATTTTGCCAGTCCATATCGGTAATCTTCCTTGCGTCATACGGTGTCTCCTGATATACAAAGTAATTCAGCCAGTTGGAATACAGAAGGTTAGCGCATGACCGCCACGTGCAAACCGGAGCTTTTGTGTCATCGTCATTGGGGAAATAGTTGCAGGGAACATGAATAGCAAGTCCCGCACGTTTGTCCCGCCAATATTCCTGAGCCAGAGTGTCAGGGTCATACTCAGAGTGTCCGGTGATGAACAACTGTCTTCCCCCGTTCGTCGATACAGCATATACTCCAGCCTCGTAGCTCTCCGCAAGTATCTTGAGTGCAGGTATCCTCGCAATATCGCCGCGCATTATCGTGGTGTGCCGTGAGTGAGGTACCATGAAGACATCATCAGAACCTCGAAAGAGTATCGAGCCTTTGTGTGTTACCCTGTGCCTGAAGACACCGAAAAGTTTTCGCGGAAGATGTATTTTGGGTATGCCGTAATGGTAATAAAGCCCGGCCTGTGCCCCCCAGCATATATGGAAAGTGCTGTGAACATGAGACTTGCTCCACTCCATAATGTCGCAGAGTTCCGCCCAGTAGTCCACTTTCTCAAACGCTAAATGCTCTACAGGTGCGCCGGTGATAATCATTCCGTCAAAATATTCGTTCCTGTAACTATCAAAACTTTTGTAGAACGCCAGCATATGTTCTTTCGGAGTATTCTTGTGAGTTCTTCCGCTCATTGCCATTAACTCAATCTCAACTTGAAGGGGTGTGTTGCCAAGAAGCCTCGCTAATTGCGTCTCTGTAGCTATCTTCGTTGGCATAAGATTAAGTATGAGTATGCGCAGGGGGCGGATATCCTGGCTCATTGCCCGCCTCCTGGTCATTACGAATATATTTTCCCGTTCGAGTATGCTTGCGGCGGGGAGGTCGCCGGGTATGTTTATGGGCATTGCGTTAGTCTTCGGATCTTACCGTGAACATGCTGACGAAAACTTTGTGCGTCTCTCTGGGGAGTATCCTGTAGCCGCGTTTTTCCTTCGTCAGCCAGAGGGAATAATCCTTGTAGAATGATGCCGCCAGGGCAAGGAGTGATTTCTTCTTGTTCTCCTTTATCTGCTGTTCGTAAGGTGGCTTGAGCTTTCTGTCCTCGTCGGAATCCCATCTGAATGTACCAAGTGCGTAACTCACCGACTTATCATTTCCGCCAACCGGGAACGATGGAATAATTATCGTGTGATCAGACCAGTCATATGTTCCCAGCCCCTGACCTGGAACGAATATAACGCGTGGTATTCCGTACATTCTGACGCGTGGAACGTTGAACATCTCTACGTCCATTGCCGTGAACTCGCGGACTATCTCGTAATCCTTCGCGTAATCCACAGGCATTGCGTCAGGCTGGCAGAGAAGGGACGTATCACAACGTGCATTCTTTGCCGGAACAGCGAGGTATTCACGCTTCTTCATCAGCATGTTTCTGAACTCACCGCGCTTCATTGCGTCAGTCATCTGTGCGCATGTATCTGTGATTTTCTTTGTGCGGCGGGCAATCTTCACAGCGTCAATCTGAGAATATAGTATTTCCTTCGCAATAATCTTCGTCTTCTCATGTAATGCCGTGAACTTGTCGGCGAGTGGAAGCGGAAGTGGGTTTGCCTCATTCTTGCGGGCTGACGAAACGAATAACAGTATTCCGTTCTCTGCGTCAAGATAGGCTTTGCGCTGTTGTGCTAATTTCTGACGGGTTGCCTCGTCTCCTTCGCGGTATTCGGGGACGCGCATGTTTACTTTTGTTGCCGACATGAGGAACTCGTCCATTGCCTGAATGGACTGTTTCACGTTCAGATTGGTAGGGTACTTTGTTGCTATCGTGTTGATGAATGCATCACGCTGTCCCTGTGCCGAGTACAATGCTTCGTTTAGAGTGTTGATACGGTCATTCAGGGACATTCCGATAACTGGAACAGGTGCTTCATTGCCAGTAACAGCTGCCCAGCATTCAGCTATGTAGTCTGTGAACGTCATAACGGGGAAGATGTCTCCCGCGCATTTTGTTGCGAGCCATGCTTTTGGGTCGAAATTCTTGCTTAGGTTGAGAACTCCTGGAATGCAGCCCAAGTCGATGAAGAGCCTTTCTTCGGGGTCGAAAGTGAGAGCTGCGGGCATTGTTTTTGTCTGAGCGTCAATGAGGGCGAAAAGTATATCCCAGTATGAGGCTGACATTGAGACCCATAATTTCTGAGCCTGAGATTTGCTGTCCGAAGTGTTTTCGGCCAGTAGGGCGTTGTACTTCTGAACCTGTGCTGTGAGGTTTGCTGCTGCGTCCTGAACTTCTGGGACGTTCTGCCATCTTTTGAATGCCATTGTGAGTATTAATTCCTCCTTGATTTATTTTGTTATTGCGTTAATTTTCTCGCATATTATATTAAAGTTGCAGTCAATTTCGTTGTTTCAGCCTCATTCATAGCCGCAGAAAACTTTATCAGTGTGTTCTGTTGTATTCGCGGTCAAGAATAAGCCTGTCTCCCAATGATGTTATGCGGTGAAGGGAGACAATGGCCATATTGAGGGCTGACATTGTGAGTAAAGGGTCATATTCCGGCATTTACGCGTACTCTTTTAGAAGTTCATCACGCATTTTTGCACACCCTGTAGACGCAGGCTCACGGATAACCCTGAAATTCAGCCACGAAGGAACCTCAACTTCTGCCGGGTCAATAAGGTATGCTTTAGTGCCGCCTCTGAGGTCATGCACTAGACCTGCCGCAGGATAGACGACCAATGACGACCCGACAACCGCAAAAATATCCGCACTCCTTACGAGTTTTGCCGCCTCCATAATCATTGGAACAGCCTCGCCAAACCACACAATATGAGGTCTAAGCTCCTCACCTTCCGAGTTCTTTTCGCCGTAAGCCAATGCCCTGTAGCCTATGTCGATAGCCTTGCTCTCTCTGTCGTCATTAACTGGCCGGGCTTTGGTTAATTCCCCGTGAAGATGAATGACATTCGTGCTTCCTGCTTTCTCGTGAAGATTGTCAACGTTCTGGGTGATTATGCGAACGTCAAAGTATTCCTCAAGTTCAGCGAGTACCTTGTGGCCGTCATTGGGCTGTGCTTTCTCAAGCTGTGAGCGCAGGTCATTGTAGAAGTCGGTCATCAGTTTTGGGTTTCTGTACCACCCCTGTATGCTTGCGACATCTTCAACGCTATATTGCTCCCACAAACCGCCGGAGTCCCTAAAAGTTTTGAACCCGCTCTCTGCACTTATACCGGCACCCGTAAGGACGACAAGCCTTTTTTTGTTGTCTGCCATGAATTTTTCTCCCCCCTTGTATAATTACTATAGATTGTAGAATAATAGCACAGTCGATAAAAATATATTCACTCACGGAGGAAATGACAGTTGCACATCAAGGAAAATATGACATTTCTGAAACGTTTTGCGAAATCGCCCAGAAGAATAGGGAGTGTTGCACCGAGTTCAAAGTTTCTCACAAAAGCCATGCTTGACCGCGTAGACTGGGAGAATGCAAAATACATTGCAGAGCTTGGTGCAGGGACAGGGGTATTCACGAGGGAGATAGTGAAACGTGCGAGTCCAGACGCGAAGATATTAGTATTCGAGATAGACCCGGCATTACAGAAGTTAATCCGTGATGAACACCCGAACCATATGGGACTGATACTTCACAGTGATGCGCAGGAACTGTACAGATACATGAACGAGAACGGGATAGAGCAGCTTGACTTTGTGATTTCGAGCCTTCCGTTTACTGTGTTGCCTCCTAGAATGACGGTGAGGATACTGAATGCCGTAGTGAAATGCCTGAAGCCGAAAGGACATTTTGTGGCCTATCAGTATTCGTCAATAATGAAGCATGTATTGAAGAAGAAGTTTTCGCACATGAAGACTAGGTTTGTGATGTTGAATGTTCCGCCTGCGTTTGTGTACGACTGCTGGAGATAGTGTGTGTAAT
>CALAUZ010000426.1 GCA_937892105.1 uncultured Fretibacterium sp.
TATAGCACTCTACAAACTCTTCTTTTTTCTGTTTTCGTATCTTGGCATTGACAGCAGCAAATCCACGCAATCCTGGTACATAATTTCTCACCGACTGCTTAGGAATAAGCCAAACCCTTTTCCCTATTCGGCAAGCATTAGGAAGCCCACCGTCCCGGCACAATTGAGCAACATAACGCTTCGTCAGCTTCAGGCATTCCGCTGCCTCTTCCGTTGTCATAAAACCATCCACATCTTTTATCATGAAGACTACCTTCCTTTCATTAATTTACTTACGTGGAATTATAACATAAATATTACGTTTTACAAACCAGCATAAACACTATATTTTTAAATAAATAAGTAACTCTACGGATTACAAAATCTTCCTTAAGAGTTATAATATTCGGTGAAAGTAAAGGAGATTGATAATTATGATTTTTACATCGTATTTTGCTAGTAGGTTAGTAAAAGGAAAAAGGTTTAGGTTGGTTTCGATTAGTTTGGTAACTCGGTATTGTAAGTGTGAGCGGTATAAAAAATTAGCTCCTACACGAGAGATGATTGAGTTGGCTCACGAAGGAAAATTTGACGAGTACACCAGGCTTTATCGAGATGAAATTTTGAGCAAACTTGACCCCCTTTGAAGTGTGGAAAGAGCTTGATGGGTCGGTCTTGTTATGTTGGGAAAAAAGTGGGGCATTCTGTCATAGAAGATTGGTGGCGGAATGGTTAGAAGATGCCGTAGGGGAAAAAGTCCAAGAGCTTGATGAAGATAGTGCAACAGCTTTTGAGTTGATGACCGCTCTGAAAGAAGCTCAAGCCCGAAAAAATAGATAGCATATCCAGGAATGGATTGTTCGTAGGGGGGTGTTAAGCCCCCTTGTTTTTACTCCAACGAGTGAAGAGTATGGGGCTTGGCCGGAACTTCACAGACTGCTCAGGCATCAGGGAATAATTATGCAATGTCATTACTACATGACCTACGTTTTACCCTTATGCGCTTGTTACGTGGCTGTGTTGCTACATAAACCAAAAGTTCATCTTTAGGGATAACCCAAGTCTGCCCCATCTTACAAGCTCCTTTTAATTCTCCCTTTTCACAAAGCCACGCTACATGCCTCTGTGAGCGGATTACTCCATGCTGCTTCATTATTCCTACAGCATCTTTCGTCGTTACAATTTTAGTCGTTACAAAATTATTTATCATCCTTTAACCTCCCGCGTATGGTCTTGGCCGGATTTAGCAGAGCATAAAACTCATTGGCAAAAGACTCGTCTATTATTAACGCCTGTCCAATATTGCCAGCTTCTTGACACTTTTCATTAAAAGCCTTTTGATTTGTCCTTTGCTTCTCCCAATATAGTTCAAACCCACGCGCACCGGGCTTATATTCCATAAGTACCTTTTTAGGGATTATCCACTGACAACCCAGTTTCATAGCCCCTTGTAACTTCCCATCTATGCATAAACGTCTTATATGACCAGTCGAAAGCCTTTTTATCTTTGCGGCTTGACTGATAGTTACGAAGTCTTCCATATTGAGCCGCCCCCATCATTTTTTATATCTATTATACCAACGAAGTCAATCTCATTATCGCTTATAATATTAATGCGTAATTCTACCTATTGTATTTAGAGCGACATCGTGTATAATAGTGTGCGTAATCGGGAAGCGGCAAGTAAAAGCCAAAACCTTGAGCTACTTGACAACTAACGTGAAGGCATGAAGTCCTAATCAGGAAGTCTCCCTGACACCGAACGGCCATTTTAGCCATTTAGATTACGCACAATACAGCGTAATCGGGAACAACGGCAACTGCACCAAACCCGAACTACTTGACAACTAAATATTGCGCACTTAGCAGTAAACTAAGTAAAATTATGGAAGACTTATTCAGCGATTTTACAGATGTAATTTGCAGCTGGCCGCTGTATAATAGTGTGCGTAATAGGGGAAAAAATCCACAAGTTAATTGACAATCAAGAGTGAAGATATGAATACCCAAAAGGGAATTTAATCAACACTGGAAGGCCTTTTCAGCCTAAAAAGAATATCGATGTTACGTCCGGCTCTGGTTCTCTTCATCTGTGAGTTTGTCATGAGCGCACAGCGAGGACTGCGGACTAAAACATAAATCGCTCTATCAGCTAATCGCTAGCGGTTTTCGTACCCATCAGGTAATAGTGAATATAAACTCCCTGAAGCTAAGCTGAAAAAGCACTAGCAACAAACAAATTTTTTAGGAAGGGCGTATATGCCTAAACAGGCAGGAAAGCGTGAAACTGTTTATAGATGCCAGTGATGTACGACAGTATGAGGAATGTTTTTTGTGTGAACCAATTCCTGGGAAGACTGGTATGCATAAGAAGGTTACGGACTGTAATCGAGAGGCGGCAGCCCCCCCCAGAGCCATACTTGTGGAACTTCCTGCGTCGTTTGGTCTCTGTACAGCTCCTGAGGGTAGAACTTCAGGACTTGGCCGTGCTCGCTCTTCAGTATCCTAGTGAACAGTGCGCACTAAGCCCCGCGAACCGCACGCGATTGTCGCCACGTATGGACTTGTCACGATTACTGTGTGCGCTAAACGATACATTGAGGAATAATTCTTAAGTGTGCTACAATTAACTAGCCTGTCATCATGGATTTGGTGATCGGTTCGCACCCTTAATCAAAGAAAGCTGTCGGATATCTTCCAGCCTCGCGGAGCCCCCCTAATCCTTCGATAGTTCCTACTTTTCCTGTGTTTTCTGTGATTAAAGAACAGTTTATGTTTTAGGTGACTCCAAGCGGAAGGATTTTATCATGGCTATTGTATATCACGAGGACAATAAAACTTTTTCTCTGCATACGTCGAACACAACCTATCAGCTGAAGATCGGCAACCTTAATTACGTGAAACACTTGTATTATGGCCCCACTATGCATGACAAGGATCTAGTTTTCCTCATCAGACAGTATGATCGCGGCTTCTCGGGCAATCCTTATGACTCCTTGAAAGAACGTACATTCTCTCTTGATGCGCAGCCTCAGGAGTTTACTACGCAGCAGCAAGGCGACTTCAGGATAAACTCCATCGAGGTCAAAAACTCAGACGGCAGTTTCTCCTTCAACGGAAGATATCGTTCTCACAAAGTATACAAAGGGCCTTTCTCTCTCAATGGACTGCCTACCGCCTTTGCTACACCTAACGACACCGTTGATACTCTCGAACTTCTCATTGAGGACTCCGTAACGCACGTTCAGGTACGCCTTCTATACTCAGTATTCGAGGAAGCAGATATTATCATGCGAGCTGCTAGGGTTATCAACTGCGGCACTTCTACTATCGAGCTGAAAAGGATAATGTCCATTAACATCGATTACATGAACGGCAGTAATCTCGACCTAATATCTCTGCCAGGACGGTACGGCCAAGAACGTCAGGTAGAACGGCAGCCCCTAACTCACCACGTTCACAAAATACGAAGCGGCAGGGGAATTTCATCTCACCAGCAGAACCCCTTCGTAGCTCTAGCTGACAGGACTACAAACGAGGATTACGGCTCTTGCTACGGCTTCGCTCTCATGTATTCAGGCAGTTTCCTAGCAGAAGTTGAACTCGATCAGTATGACCAGGCAAGGCTGGTTATGGGCATTAACGACAGACTTTTTAGCTATGCTGTCGGGGCTGGGGATTCCTTCGACACACCTGCCGTACTCATGACCTATACCAGCAAGGGGTTGACTCATATGAGCCATAACTATCACAACTTCTTCAGGGATAACCTCAACAACAGCAAATTCATTAAGGAAGTCAGACGTCCAGTCCTGATTAACACATGGGAAGCAGCGTTCTTCAAGTTTGATGACGTAAAGCTGATTGAGATAGCTAAGGCCGCAAAGAATATGGGCGTAGAGATGATAGTCATGGATGACGGATGGTATGGCAAACGCGACGACGACAATTCAGGTCTCGGCGATTGGTTTGTCAACGAGAAGAAAATAAAGTGCGGCCTTCAGTCTCTAGTCAGCCAGATCAACGACTTGGGGATGAAGTTCGGCATCTGGTTTGAGCCTGAAATGGTCTCGGAAGATTCTGACCTTTTCCGAGCTCATCCTGACTGGGCAATGGAGATACCAGGCAGACGTGCGGTTAGAAGCAGAAACCAGTTAGCTCTTGATGTCGGCAGAAAAGAGGTTCAGGACTATCTTATTGAGAGCATTAACAAGATACTAGACAGCGCAAATATTTACTACGTTAAATGGGACATCAATCGCGCGATTACTGATCTGTGGTCAAACGCTCTGCCAGCCTCCCAACAGGGCGAGGTCTCTCACCGTTACGTACTTGGCCTCTACAGAGTCATGGATGGTATCATCAAAACTCATCCAGACATCATGTTTGAAGGCTGTGCTGGAGGCGGCGGTCGATTTGACCCTGCGATGCTCTCCTACTTCGTACAGTATTGGAGTTCAGACAACACAAAGCCACTGGACAACCTGAAGCTTCATTACGGCTCATCCTTCCTTTACCCCGTTTGCAGTATGGGCGCACACGTCTCTGGTGCCAGCCCTATGGTTCCTCTGGAGACTAAGGCCGCTATTGCTTTGTGCGGAACTTTCGGCTATGAGTTGGACGCGACTAAGATGAAGCAGGAAGAACTACAAGCTTGCAAGAAGATGAGTAGCCTCTACCACAAGTACTATGACCTAAACTTCTTCGGCGACTACTACAGGCTTACAAACCCCTTCGATAACGTTAACCTAGTAGCCTGGGAAAGCGTTGCAAGCGACAAAAGGGAGGCTTTGGTAACCGTAGTAACTGTGAACCTCACAGTAAACGGCCCCCAAGAATACATAAAGTGCAAGGGGCTTAACCCTGACATACTTTACCGCTTGGATGGTGACGGCAATGGCATAATCGCCTCTGGAATGGCTCTAATGCACGCTGGTATTCCTATACCAAGAGAGATACCTGAATACACCTCCTTCATCTACCACCTAGTAGCTGTCGATTGACGCATTAGTCCGCCTGGAACATACTTCGAGGCAGCGCACACATACTTTTCGCTGTCTCGATTTATCTACATCTTGGAGTAAGCTTCTGCACTTTGTGTTCGTGGAGTTATGCCGAAACATGGGAATGAAGTTAAACTTTCTGACCGTCATGTAAGCAGGTCTCATGTAGGGTAAGCATCCACCCGTCTAAAGCCTGTAGCGTTAGGCGAAGTTTATAGAATATAATTCTCTTCCATGAAACGTTTTACTTCGAGCACGAATATTCCGCCCACAACAACGTATTGATGATCCATAGTAAGATAGCCGGTCTAATCTATGACCATTGTGTGGTATGCACGAAGGGTGTTGTGGTGCATCATGTCGAGTCGTGGTAGCGTTGTGTTATTGTAGGCTCTGCAGGAGTGAGGAGGCTAGACGGTGCTGAATACATGAATGGTTATATCCTCAGCTCATACGGTAGATGCCGCCAGACCATAACAATGTGTTGGCATTGAAGATGCTAGAGTCCTCTGCTTTTGTGCATGTGGAGTATGTCAAGTTTTTGGGGGGGTAATACGAATGAAGTCGAAGGCTGTTAAAGACAGAGGGGAATTGTCGTTCTTCTCAAAGATGAGTACGAAGATAGCATTGTTAATCAGTGCAGTAGTATTTGTTATTGTGATAGTTGAAGTCTTTGTAGCTTCAAAGCGGGCTTCAAATACTATGGAGGTGACTTATCTTAATTATGCTCAGAACTTGGCAGAAGAGGCAGCAAGCGGAGTAGATTTTGCAACGTCCTCAGGTGAAGAGGCATACGGAGGTTATACTAAGAACTTAGCGCAGGAGGCAGCTGTAGCAATCAAGTTCTCTAGGCGTTTTGGAGAAGCTGTGTACAAATCTTATGCTCAGGACCTTGCAGAGGAGGCCGCCAAAAGAGTTAATCTGGCTGCGATGTCAGGTTATCTTTCGGAGCAGAGCCTCGATGAAATTCTGAGTGACATAAGGATAAAGGACGTTAGTGGTTCATACGCGTATATGGTGTCGCCGAAGGGAACAATGCTCTGGCATCCTTCTTCAGAGAAGATAGGTCAGCCCGTGGAGAACGCCGCCGTCAAAAAAATCGTCGCAGATATTCAGTCTGGCAAAAGAGTAGATGATGGTTACGTTATCTATGAATACGGAGGGGCAATAAAGCTAGCGGGATATGCATTCACAGATAGCGGCAATATAGTCCTAGTGACGGCAGACTATGACAAGCTGATAGTGATTGACTACGAGAAAATCATAGGTGATATAGAGATCTCAGGAGTGAAAGGTTCATACGCGTACATGGTAGCCCCTGATGGAACAATGCTTTACCACCATGACAGCACCAAGATTGGTAGTCCTGTAGAGAACGCAGCGGTGCAAGGTATAGTTACGGAACTGAAGGCCGGTAAGGAAGTTCGAGACGGCTCATGTTCATACGAATACAAGGGAGCGTACAAAGTAGCGGGATATGCGTTCACGAAGTCAGGGAGCATAGTGATAGTGACGGCAGATCGAGACATGATGATGTCTCCTGTTGATGCGATGAGAAGGTCACTTGTATTGTACGGTCTGCTGTGCGAGGTTATAGCAGTGATGTTTGTCTACGTGTTGACTGTTTGGATGATGAAGGCACTGCGTCAGATTGTGCCAGTCATAAACAGGACAGCAGCGTTTGATTTCTCCGAAGATGTTGATGCTGTAAAGTTGGAAGGACGTTCCGATGAGATAGGGATTATTGCGCGTGCATTGTCAGGAATGAGGGAAAATCTTCGAGGAATAGTGGAGTCAATTTCAGAAGCATGCAGCAGCATAGACGCGAATGTAGACGAAATGAGGACTATGATTGACAACGTTGAACATATCTGTGAAACCAACTCGTCGACAGCAGAAGAACTAGCTGCAGGGATGAATGAGACAGCAGAAAGAGCAGATGCGATGACCCGCTCAGCCGAGAATGTGAAGAAGGATGCGTACAGCATAGACAGCCTAGCGGATGAGGGAACGAAGCTGTCAGTAGAGGTACTTTCGAGAGCCAAAGAGCTGGCCTCAGTAACGGAGTCTGCGAGCCTGAGAACCATAGAACTGTACGAGGAGGTGAAGCGGGAGTCAGACGACGCCATAATGTCATCAAGAGCTGTGGTTCATATTGAGGAGCTTATAGGAACTATTATGTCAATATCGTCCCAGACTGGAATGCTTTCCCTAAATGCATCGATAGAGGCGGCGAGAGCTGGAGATAAGGGGCGGGGATTTTCTGTTGTAGCTTCTGAGATACGTAACCTAGCGAGTCAGACATCAGAGGTTGTGAAGGGTATAAGCAGCATAATAGCTGAGGTGAACGGAGCAGTAGAAAAGATGTCCTCCTGCCTTAACCAAACGGTATCATTTCTAGAGACAAAAGTTCTTTCCGATTACGAGGAGTTCAGCAGCATAAGCAAACGGTATAAGGAAGATGCAGATGCTTTCGGTGATCGTATGACTGCAGTGAAGGGTAGCATACAAAACCTTAGTAGTGAGATCGAGGACATAGCTGGCTCGATAGTAGGAATTGACGTTACGATACAAGAGTCATCATCTGGTGTAAAGGATATAGCAGACAGGACTTCAGGAATGGTAAGCGAGACGATGAGGAGTGCGGAGCAGGTAAGTGGTTGCAGACAAGCGGTACTGAATCTGAGCGACATAATCAATAGGTTCAAGCTGCAGTAACGGTAAAAGCGGTGCAGAAGGTGCTAGATTCCTCTATTTTTGCTGGTACAATGCTCCACGAATGGCACTAAGAGTAAGTCAAGTCATGCTAAATCCCTTCCGTTTGTGGCTATGACCTTCTTGTACCAGTAAAAGCTGTTCTTGCGTATACGCTTCAAGTCACCTGTGCCGTCGTCATACTTGCAGATATAGACGAAGCCGTAACGCTTTGCCATCTCTCCAGTAGAGGCAGACACTACATCAATCCATCCCCAAGGTGTATAGCCAAGAAGGTTAACGCCATCAGAAACTGCTTGTAGTATCTACTTAATGTGCTTACGTAGGTAGTCCACACTGTAAGTATCGTGTATTTTGCCGTCCTAAGTCAAGATATCCCGAGCACCTAGTCCGTTTTCCACGACCATAAACGGGAACTGATACCTGTCCCAAATCTCATTGAAGGATCACCGCAGACCTTCAGGGTCAATCTGCCAGCCCCAATCGATAGCCTTCAGATATGGATTGACGATGCCTCCGACAAGATTTCCAGCAGCTTTAGCAGTAATGTCATGGTCAGCGGATTCACATGTAGACATGTAATAGCTGAAAGTGTAGAAGTCTATAGTGCCCTGCCAGAGAATCTCATCATCCCCTTTTTCCTTATGGAGGACTATTCCTTTTTCCTCGAAGAAGCGTTCCGTGTAAGACGAGTAATAGCCCCTCGCATTAACGTCAGAGCAAAACTAGTTAGTGATTCTCATTTCGCGTGGCACTTCAAGACATCGGCCGGATTGCATATGTACGGGTACTTCGTAGCGAAAAGGTTCATGTTGCCCATCATAAAGGACGGGTATTTTCGTGAGCAAGTTTTACGACCTTTACGCTTGCTACGAGCTGGTGATGAAGAGCCTAGAAACGAACCTGCGGCTCATCAGAAACTTAGCTGACTTGTCCAGTGAAGCCCTTTATAGTTGAGCGCATCACCTGTTTTGACCATGTAGCCTATGTTGCCCTTCGATGTAAAGCCGTAGCCGTTCATCTCAACGATAGCCATGCCGACATGCATCAACACTTCAACGCCTTCTGAAGACTGAATGCCTACAGCATGTTTAGTGTCAGCGGCCTGAACAATTTCGCCGTCAACAGGTGAGTATACGGTGTTATCTTCAGGTTCAATCCCGCAACCCTGTCACAAGAATCCTTGCGATAATACTTTGTCAGGTATCTGCTCAAGCTAGATATAATTCCCAGTTATAGTGGCATGAAGCGTAACATTTTTCGCCTGACCTCTAGCATGTTTAACCGTCTGGGCGTCCTCTGCCTTTTCACGATATAACAGGAACTCAGCGACAAAGCCAGCGACTACGCACGACATAGAGACAATGACAGCAGTAGTCATACCCTAAAAGTCATTGGTTACAGTGTTGATGTACCCAGTGTACCCGAACACGCCAAGCCCTGCCATCTGGTAGCACTTTACTCCTAGCAGACCTAAGACCGCTCCAGCGATACCATAGATGACACAGCCGCGAATGAACGGGAATTTTTGGGGCAGCAGCATACCGTAAATGGCAGGCTCAGTGACTCCTGCAACAGCAGAGACAAATGCAGCAGGTGCTCAACTCTTAATCTTCTTGTTCTTAGTCTTGAGCCAGATTCCACCTACTGCATCAGTGTTAGCGAAGGTTGTCCCGAACATTGCTGCAAGAATAATATCTACGCCTTGTGTCATTCAGTAATTGAACTTCAGTCCAGTAATGCTGCAAGAATTTCTGCAGATAGAATATTCTCTAGAGTTCTGAAGCCTCTCGCTTACCTGCTGTAGTCAGTGAGCGTGATGATGCTGAACTCACGCTGATTGTTAAGCAAGTAGTTGTGGAAGAAGTCGCGATATGCGGCTCTACGGTTGGCCTCGTGGCTTCTAGTGTCCGAGATAGTCCCCTGTGGTCTCCACTGCCCATTGAGCTTGATGGAGTAGACGAACTTATTGCCACCGTTGAACCTGAGCAGACCGAGAATGAGCCTCTTAGTCTTGCAGTATGCTTTTGCTATAGTCTCAGCATTCCCGACCGAGTATTTGCCGTTCCTCCAGATAAGAGCGTAGTGCTGTTCGTGTCTCATCGTCAGACTCCTTACACTGCCTGCGGAAGTTCATCAGGAGCGTTGCGAGCGTCTAAATCTGCCTGAAACGCACTGAGGTCATCAAGCGTCCACTCCTTAGAACCTCTGCCCTGAGTAACAGCGAGAATAGCACTCTGCGCCTCCTGCGCGTTACCGTTGAACAGAGCAAGATACTCCCGATAGATACTCTGCTTGCGCTCATTGAGAACTCTAGCGTCAGGAATATCCTTGCCGGAATTGAGCCACTCGAGGAACTTCGTGCCGATCTCAGGAGAGAGTGTGAAGCTCTGACTGTCGAACATAGAAGTTCTATCCTTGCTGACAGTAACGGTGTGCTCGTTGTTGAGGTCGAAGACGAGAGAGAACTCGTAGTCCATCCCGTCGCGCTGAACTGGAGCGAGACTGACCTTGCGGATCTCGGTGCGCCCCTTGTCGTCGACGACCTGCACATAATTCGTTCTGCTTCTCATGGTGGCTATGATGTGGCACTTGGACGTGAGCATAGCCTCAATGAACTTGTTCTGAAGCGGAATAACCTTCAACCATGCGCTGAAGGAGTTGTACTTACCACTGGAAGCTAACTGCTCTTTAAGGTCGAGCAAGCCACCTTCTGAAATCCAGCAGTGCGAAAGATTGTCGATGATAAGCACATAGTAGCCCTCATTTTCTGTATCATGAATGGTTTAAATGTGCTTGCGTTGGTCAAACATAGCGTTTATGTTCAAGATGTCGTAGTCGCAAACAGCGGAGTACAAGTCGCCTGAACCGTTCTCCGTGTCAATCATAGCGATGCGCCCGCCTAAGCCCTGAGCGATGAGTAACGCGCCGTAAGTCTTTCCAGACCCTGCTGGGCCGGTGAGAGCGAGTCTGAGCTTTGCCTTCCTCCGTTCAGCCTTCCTGAAGACAGCCATGTTAAGCGACATCTTTCAAGTCATGACGGACAGAGGAAGACTGCTTCGTGAACGCACTGACCAGCTCGGGGTGAGCCTTCTTGAGAGCAGTAGTGTCGAGACGAGAACTCTTAATCTCGTTGAGAACGAGGATGAGATTACCGCACCGTACAGACCTGATGCCCTGCTGTCTGATGAGCTTATCGAGGACTGCTTTAGCCTCATCGGAGAGTTCTTTAGCGGCCTTCTCCATATCTCTGCTTTCACTGAGGAGTTCAATGGCATCGATAACCTCCTGATTGTCAGTAGCAGGGACGCTCTCCGAGACGACAGTCGTATCCTTCTTGCAAAGTTCGCACAGATGAGAATACCCACAGTAGCCACAGCACCAGCCCTGAAATCTGCTGCCCTGTTCAGGAGCTTCACCACAGGCGAATATCCTCTCTGCACGTTCCTTCAACGCTTCGTATCTCTCCTGGTAGAACTAGAAGAGGTCGATGTATCCTGAACAATCGTTCTTGTTGAGAGCGACTATTGCGAGTTGATTAATCTGGTGTCCGCGTTCATTGAGAGCGTGAGCGTAGATAGTTAGCTGGTCAGCATACTGATGGTGAGACTTGGCCGTGCCTTCAAGCTTGGGCGACCTGAAGGAGCGGTCATTCATCGTCTTGATGTCAGCGAGGATGAGGCCAGTATCTTCACGAGAGATGACGCAGTCAGGATGAGCCTCAATAATGCCGACGTTGACTGAGAGGCTGAGACTCATTCCCTCGTTGGAGTTGATGAACAGATTGCGCTGAACGTTCCAGCCGTCATAGTGAAGCCAACTGATGATGACAGGTTCGAAAACTCTACCGACCTAGAAAATCATCTGCGACTTCTCTGATATGATTTCCTCTGCGCCACTGACGGAGTAGAAAAGAGCACGATCACACAGAGAACCAATCCTAGAAGCGCGTAACACTTTGTTGTTGTCCATTTCTAGATCTCATGTCTAACAGTCCAGTAACGAGCGCGATGCTTCTATGGCCTCACCTACTTTCAGGTGAAGAGGTTAGTCGATGTCCCTGTAGTGCAGGTGGTTAGCAAGGTAGAGCAGATACACCCTGAACTTGCGGCCTCCTTTCTATTCATCGCAGGAATGGTTATGACTTCACCCTTGAATAACCCGCTATCGAGAAACTCGGAGGAGAAAACGAATCTCCGCTCCTCGATTACGATAGGGAGATTAAGGAACTGGACTGAGAGAGCGTGCGCAACGTTGATAGCGTCATTGCGAGAGAAGGTCTGAGCTTTGACGACGTAGTTCTCTCTATCTCCCACATACACAGTGTAGTCATGAGAAACCTCACGCACAGTGTTTCACCCGCCCGTTCTGTTCGTTCCAGTCGTCAATCGCTTCGTGAGCGTAGAAGTAAGTTCCACTCTCAGCCCCGCAGAAGGAGCAAACGACAGAGTAGGTAGTGAACTCAGGCTAACAGAGTCGATTGCGCTTGATGGTAATTCGCCCCTGAGAGCCACAGAGTCGGCAGGGTTTCATGTTATCGCTCATAACGCAGCCCTCACATTCTCATTAGCACGTCCGATGAGGGAGAAGTCGGTATCGCTTGTGTCGAGGTTATCAATATCTATCAGCCCCTCATCCCAAGCGTCAGAAACCTTCTCTACGGCCTCTGAGCTGTTCTGAGACTCAATGACGAAAACATGAGTCTCAGTGCGAATGATAGCAACTCTGAACTTGGGCATGATTAGAAGGGAATCGCCTCAGAGTTGATCTGAACATCTGAGGAGAAATCTTCTCGCTCGCTGCTCCTGTTGCTCCGCTGGTCGCTCTCCTTGTGTTTGAACAGTGAGACGATGAGGTGGCTTCTCCCCTCATCACGAGGAAAGCCTGCGAAGTTAACCCAGGGGTTGATGAGTATGTACGGGCCGTTACCGTTTTCCATCATCACGCCGACATTCTCCCAGTTGACCTTCTCGTTGCCATTGCTGTCTGTGTAAGTGCCACTCTTGACGCATAAATCGTACTTCTTCATGTTCTTCTCCTTGTCGTCATCGGCGATTGAGTAGCACCTCTTGGGCATGAAGACTCATACTGAGTGATCCTTCGCGGATTTGATGACCTTGCGGCTGAGGCGATACTGCCGGTACTTCCTTTTGCCCAACTTCCTGACTCTGGGGGATATGGCTGTACACTCATTCTCGTAACGCGATATTGTGCTTACACTGACTACGAGACTAACGTTAAACTCGCGCTGAGTGATGTTGAGGAATAACCTAGTCTTTCTGAGCCTCTGAGCGTTGGTGAGTTTATGCATGTATAATCTCCTTTCAGTGAATGCAAGCCCCTTGAAGGGCAGGCTAAGAGTGCGCAACGCCGACGATCTCAAAACATGCTTCGAGGAAGTCGTCAGCGTCTAATATGTACTCGCTTCTCCTCCACGCTTCCCGTACCTTGTCGATGGCCTCGTCGTAATCACGAGACTCAACTGTTACGGTTCTGCGCATGGTCTCCGTTATCTCCACCTCGTAAGACTTCATTTATCCTTCTGATGAAATACAAGCCCCCTGATTTCTCAAAGGGGCAGGCTTAATCACGCGCTATTAGGTTCTTCACGTGATAATTTCCATGCGTTTATCGCACTCTGTGTGTCGAAGTAGCTGATGCTTTCCCCTGTTAGGAAACTAGCAACCTCATCGTAGGTTCCTCAAACGTCATAGTGTGGAGGCTTCACGTATCTATGGACACTCTTCATGAGAATTGGGCATAATCTACGCTTCCAAGCCTCGAAAGCCTGTTCGATATTGGCGCGAATATCCTCCTCAATGTCGACCCTGTGCTCAAGAACGCTAATGTGGGACTTCACTAAGTCGCAAATGTCGTTGAGCCTCTCCGAGAGCTTCAGGAGGAACACAGTATCTTCGTTCGGCCTCGTAGAGTTTTCGGTGCAGTTGCAACGTTCATCCCAGATGTAGTGTGTCTCGAAGATATCGGCGACCTCGTCTCGCCACGGATAGAGCGTATCGGCGTACTCTCTCCAGTGGTTAAGAACCTCGTCATAGTTCATCCTCTCACCTCCTCTCAGCAGAAGAGACCGTGCGCGCAAAGATACAGCCTCTTCGATAAAGTAATATCTCTATGAAACAGTGAACTCCTAAGGTGTTTTTTCTCTCAGATTGAGTGATTATCGTGAACATTACAAACTGCAAACAAATATGTGAAGTCCAAGGCATCAGTCAAAGATTTCAAGTATCACGGCAGTCAAGAAAGGAGAGAAGTCGAATTGAGAAAACTGTTCAGTCTCTCAATTGAGAATGAGCCCCCCGAGTACTTGCGGAGGATTGCGGCGACCAGACAACTCGAGACGGGCGACAAGAGTTCCGTAACCTCGATAATCAACGAAGCCGTACGGGAATTCCTTGGGAGATGCTAGCGACTGCTATTATCCGCATTTGCATGGTTATGGGGAACGGTTAAGATATGTTCAGGAAATCGTAGGTCTCGTTGCAATCGGGAACGTATACTTCGAGGCGATAGTAATAGCTTACGGCGGAGGACGAAACGGCAAGTCAACCTTCTGGAACACGATAGCGCGAGTACAGGGTAATAACTCTTACTCCGGGAAAATATCGGCAGGAACACTCACACTAGGTTATCGTCAGCATGTGAAGGCTGAACTAGCGGAAGCGCGAGGAAAACGTCTCCTGACAGCGTCAGAACTAGAGGAGGGTATGCGCCTCAATACGGCAGTAGTCAAGAACCTATGCTCGACTGACCGCATACAAGCCGAACAGAAGTTCAAAGCCCCGTTCTCGTTTACGCCATCTCATACGCTAGATGAAGGAATGTGGCGGAGACTGATACTTGTGCCGTTCAAAGCGACCATTGAGGAAGAGCGGGACGTGAAGAACTATTCGGATCATCTCGTGGAGCACACAGGCGGAGTGTGGATAATCGAGGGCGCACAACGAATCATCGAGAAAGAGTATAAGCTCGATACGCATCAGATCGTCTCTGAAGCGAAGAAGGATTACCGTGCGGCTAACGACTGGTTCTCTCAGTTACTACGAGATTGCTGCGAGGTCGATCCGAACGCTTCAGTACAATCGAGCGTACTATACCTAGCGTATCGGGACTATTGCGAGAGCAACGACTAACATGTGCGCAGTACGAAGGTCTTCTCGAATGCACTCAAGGGCGCAGGGTTCAGTCGGAAAAATAGCGGCAATTGCGTTACGATCACAGGTCTGAAGTTGCGAGTTCCCCCGTCAGTAGGAAGAACAACACAGTACGAACAGTAACGATCAGTGCAACACAGTGCAGGTAATGCAGGTCATTTCCCAACTATACATAATAAAAATCAAAATCAATTCACACGACCTCGATCTGCGCGTTGCTTCTCGTGCCATTGAGCAACACACACATGTTGTGTTTCATTATGACGGGGAAGGCACGTAGCTCAAATCGCCATCTCGCATTACACGTTATCGCTCAAGTCCGTCCGTACAGTTACAAAGTCGAACGTTCACGAAAGTAGTTCACCGAGCAATAGTCGTGTTCGTGCGCTCAGTTGAGAACTGTACGCTGCACTATGCTATTTCTTCATCGTGAAGGTAGACGCGCGTTTCGTAACTGACGACACTAATAACGTTCGGCGCTCCAGCCACTTATCTGCCTTCGTGCTCAGAATGACAGAGGATAACGCCCTTTACGTGTAAGCTCATTCCGCCACATAGATTACGACCAACCCGACTATGCGCCTTTGACCGCGTTGAGCTTAACGATTGTGCAGTGTTAGTTCGCTGAGACCGACTAAGCGTCATCGGGCGATGGCGTGAACGTGGAGTACGATTTGTACGTCGTCGATATGAACTGTTTGCGCTTGACGATGACCTTGTCGTCGCGTCTTCTCGTTGATGATGAAACGCGCATTGTGAGGTCGTTCGTCTCGCTCAGTTAAACTTCGTTGGTGTTTCTTCGTATCGTGTCGACCGGCCACGCATATTTATTCAGTGGAGCGCACGCCTCATTCAGTGCATGGTTCTTGCTGTAGTTGATGTTCAGCATGGTAACGAAGACTTCGATATCGCCATGCTGCCGAACGCCTCACTCAGTCGCAGGACTTGACGCTCCGGCTGCTCTGAGGTGCTCTGGTGCTCCCATAGGTTCAGAGAGTTCACGATGATGAAGGATATGCCATTCATCATGATGAGATACGCAGCGTCCTCGATAGTGTTGAAATGAATCTCGTTCGGATCGTCATAATCCGAGGTGTTCATAGCGTTGAACAAGCACAACGTCCATTCACAGCCAACTATCTGACTTCTCGCGTTTCAGCATTCGCCACCAGCACCGCAGTGATCTCCTCGCGCCCCTCTCCGCCGTAGCCTTCCGAATATCCGCGCTCTCGTATCTGTTGTTCACCTATGCGTTTCATCTCATCGACCATCGCACTAGTCTTCGCTAATTTGAACTCCAGCACGACCATCAGATTCTTGAACTGAATGACTACATCCGCCCGCCCTTTCGACGTATGAGGCTCACTGTACGAGATGATCCCTGCACCGCGTAACAGCATGACAAACATTGAGCGATACCAGAACTCGTTGCAGTTCTTGATGAAGTCATCGTAAGCGACCCCAGCAAGCGCAGTATTGTAGAGTCTGACGATTTCGGGGATGTCGCCCTGACGCAAAGCCTTCCAGATTTGATTACCGAGAAGCGCATAGCCCTCAACGCGATAAATGAGTTTGAGGTACATGCTCGACAACGAGTTCATCACTTCACGGTTGGGATAATCGAGCGTCAATAGCTGTTCCTCTTTCTTCTCGATGGTGAGATAGCCGCTCTGATAGAGGAAACTCGGAGCGTCAGCCTGTTCAATCTCCTGTGCGCTGATGAAGTCGTTGCTGTTGATGACGATGTGGCGATAGTCTTCAGGGTCAAGTATCTGGTGGTCTTTCATCCACTCGACGATAAAGAAGGGAGAGCCGCTCTCGTACCAGTAGTTCCGAAACTCACCCTTCTTGAGGCATTGAAGTATTGAGAACGGATTGTACAGCCTCGTCCGCCCGTCAAAACTAAAGCCGTCGTAGTATTCTCTCAAACGCGCAAGAAGCTCATCCCGAGTGATCCCCATCTCAGTAGAAGTAAAGTTCAGCCATTCATTAAAGCAGCATTCAAGCTCATTCTGAGTGTACCCCGCGATGTCGCCGTACTGCCTATCCATAGAAATATCCTCAAGGTTATTCATGGCGGAAAACACGCCCATCTTGCTGAACTTGGAAATCCCAGTGATGAAGACAAAGCGCATAAACTCATCACAGCTCTTCAGCACCGTGTAAAATGAGCGCAGGACTTCTCGCATCTCATTAGCTCTCTTGAGGTTCGCGAGGTTGTCGAGTATCGGCTTGTCGTATTCGTCTATAAGTACCGTTACACGACCAGCCTTCCTAAAAATAGCGCGTATAAGTCGCCGTAACATTACATCGCAGTTTGTCTCGGTGCTTAACTCCAATTCGTTATCTTGCGCTATTTCTTCCAATCGCTGGATTAAATTCTGATTGAGTTCATCAGTATTGCTGTAACTTCCCAGTGAACTCATATCTAACCTCAATACAGGTGAAGGGTGCTCCGACTGCCTCGTTACCCACTGTTCAGCCGCAAGACCATCGAATAGTTCTTTGCGCCCGCTGAACATCGCGCCAAGAGTCGAAAGCATTAACGACTTGCCGAACCTGCGAGGTCGCGAGAGAAAATACCGCTCACCCTGTTCAATAAGCTCAAGCAATTTCGCTGTCTTGTCCACATACAAGTAATTCTGCTCCCTGATTTTCACAAAGTCCTGAACACCTATAGGTAACTTCTTCAATCACATCAGCTCCTTTGATCTCAAATGATATTATCAGCGGCGTTGTCCTCGATAGCATCTTCGCGCATGAAGTATTCTCGAAGGACTCGAGTTGACTTGTGCCCCGTCTGGTTCATTATAGAGCGTTCACTCTTGCCCTGACGGATAGCTGTAGTTACGAACCCAGATCGCAGACTGTGAGCAGTGAGGTCTAACGATAGACCCGCTCTCGCCGCTGTATGTTTCACTATCAACCGAATACTCTGCGGTGTCAGTCGGTCGTCCGTTACATGGTCGCCCTTCAGTATCCTTGTGAAGAGTGCGCCCTCAGAGCCGCGAATGTTGAGCCACTTCTTCAACAGTTCGGTCGGAGAGACTGACTTATCGTTGCTCGGAAATATCGCTTTCGTCATACCACGACGTTCTTGGTCAGTCTTTGAACGTTCGACCTCAATCAACAGAACTTCCTGCGTTCCTCTGAATACCCATTTGAGATGCTCGATGTCAATAGCGCACAGCTCCGAACGTCTGAAAGCACCAGCGAACCCCAACGCGATTATTGCCCTGTCTCGGACGTTCTTGGGCGAATTGTCTTCGGGTATCGTGTTCAGCAGGTAGCGCACGATTTCTACTGTCGCTGCGTCAGGCCTCTTGTGTGCTGTCCCATATTCCCGCCTACAGCTCTTCAGAAGCTTCTTCACTAACAGGCTTTCGGTTGGCAATGGTAACTCTTGAGCCTTATGTGTAGCCGATATAGCCGCCATAGTCTGCTCAATTGTCGCATAGGATAATCCGTCCCATGTCAGTGATGTACATCGCGAGTATTTCCGGCTCGACCGGATACGAAGGACTGAACCCCTTATCCAGACACCAGTTCGCGAACCGTTTGAGGCGCAAGGTGTAGGCTCATCTGGTCTCAGGAGCTACCCATGCCTCGACAAGACGAAGCACCTTGTCGGCGTATGGAAGGATAGCTACTGTTATCGTCTCAGAATTGACTACTTGATTTTCACTCATCACAGTTCATATTTCTTGATACGCTCATGCGCTATTTCGTAAACTTCCTCATCTTCTCGCAGTCCGATTACTATTACTAGTAACTTAGCATCTGTACGAATGAGCTTGTAAAAGATTCTTATTCCCTCGCCTAGCAGCTTGATTTTAAGATAACCAGTGAGATTTCTGCCACGTTTATGACCTAGAGGCTTGCTGTACCCTCCTTCGCTATTGGGTAGCGGATTTCCCTTCACTCGTTTTATCGCTTTATCTGTTATTAGTTGCTGGGGGCGGGGAAATTGGTTGTAGTCATCCTCGACTTCGGGAAGATATACAAGCTCCCACTTCATTCAAACACAACCTCGCCAATGCTGTCTAAATCTGCCTGAGTTATGCCGAGACGTTGATCCATCTCTGCCTCAGTAATAACGTTCGAAGGGTCGTAATGTTCCATGCGCTTAACTGCTATTGTTAGTAGAAGGTAGTCGTTAAGCGCATCCGTTATCTCTAAATATTCATCAGGCGATACTAAGACAGCTTCAGCAGTATTATTCTTCATGACTACTTTCGAGCCGTGAGCTTTGACCTCTGAAAATATCTTTCCGGCCATCCCTCGATTAAAGTGTGAAAGAGGTACAGTATTCTTAATTGCACTTACAACTGATGACATTTTCTCAGCTCCTTTTGTGAATATTATATGAGAGATTTATCAACGAATAAAATAACAAATTATGGGATAAATTTTTGAAGATGGTTATTGATAACGGAAGAATCTAGTGTCTTTATAAGCATGTCATGTTAAGTATGGGACTCTTAATGTAACGGAGCAAGAAGTCTCCCGCTGATACGAGCCTGAACCTAGACCAGACTACAAAAACAGCAATTTCAGCACACCTTAATATGATAGTATGTATAAAGTAGCATTTCCCAGCTAATACAAATTCATTTAGGGAGGTATCTTTATGGCAAGCAAGTATGACGCCCTTTCACGTATCATCATCCAGAACGTAGGCGGTAAAGCCAACATTAACTCTA
>CALAUZ010000427.1 GCA_937892105.1 uncultured Fretibacterium sp.
CCTGTTACCGTCCCGCCATTCTTTCTTAATGGCCTTGATTGATGCTTTCTGATAGTCCCGTAATTGAATCATTAGACGAACGGATTCACCTCCGCATCCTCTTCGGCGACGTCCGTCATGAGCTTAAACTTGCCCTCGCTTGTGTAAGTCTTCCATGCCTCATCATTATCGCAGAACGCCGGAACGTCGGATGGCGAATAAGTTATGTCAACCTGATTGTATTCATTGCCCTTAGCGGAGACCCCGACGAGCAGTCTGCAAACGCCAGTAAGACCAACGCATTTCGTCAAGTCCACATTTTTGACTCTGCCCTTTTCGGGGACAAGGCCGACGCACTGGGCAAACTGCCTGACCGCGAACATTGTCTTATCGCAGATATTCAAGTTTGTCCGCACCTTCGCCACATCGTAAACGCCATCCCGAAGAAAAGGAACGTCCAGGCGGAAAGTGACAACTGGCGTATTCTCCGGAAGCTTCGGCGACGTCGAATAGCCAAGGTCATAATCAACGACCTTAAAGTGATAATCCCCCTCCGGGACTGTAGTAAAGCTATTGTCATCAAGTGTCAAGTTGGTAATATCGAATTCCATATTTTATTCTCCTAAAATGTATGTGTAATTAATGGGTTTCCTGATGATTTTCGTGGACCTGCAATAATCGCAATGCTCGCATCTCGCGGGCTCGATCTCGCGCTTTTTCAGCTGGTCAATATGTTTCAGCGTCTCTTCATCAATTACGGAGATGGCAGCATCAAGATTTTCCTGAGGAATCTTAAAGACTCCTAAGTCAGGTTCAGCCTCTTTTGAGATAGCCGCGATATAAAACGGCAATTTTTTCCCGGTATTCTGATAAACAAGCTCCTGATAAATTGCGCCCTGCAGCGCATATCCCCAATAATCGATGAAATTATAATATCCATCAGCATAATAACGCTTTGTGATAGATTCAGTGGTCTTCAGATCCGTAATCCATGAATGGCCCAAAACATCAAGCTTCGCCTTGAACTCATACCCGCAGATTTCGCCAGTATATATGGCTTGCCTGTCTCCTTCAAGATACCGCAAGAACACACCGCCATTATCCCGGTCTTTGCGAACACGCTCAACCATATATTCAGCCTGTTTGTACTGCGCCTTGAGTTGTCCCTTTGTTGGGCCTCTGGATGAAAACATCTCCGGATGCTCTTCCATAAATGTTTCAAGTTCTTCATCCGTCCCCGTGAGGCTGATGTCAATATAACTTCCGATTGTTAAGGCATCAGATTGTGGCCTCTTGTATTCTCCGTATAGCTCAGCAACTGCTCGGGCTTCACACCCAGGTTTAGCCGGGCATCCGAGGAATGATTTCAGCTGGCTTACGCTGAAATATTTCAGATTGGCCTCATGACCGTAATAATCTGTCATGTGAACGGGTTTTCCTCCTCAACTATAACTGTCTCATGGTTATCGTTAATGGTTTCGCCATCCTCCTTAAAGAGCGTCATCTGATTCAGATTCTCAAAATCAAGCGTAATGTTTTTGCAGAGTCTCCGCAGCGCAGTTTTCTTGTACATTTCACTGTCAAAGAACTTCCATGCTGTCCCAGTCTGCGCCTGACTCAGCCGTTTAGCGGCGTCAAGTTGGGCTTTGCTCATCTCCTCATATTTGATACTCCCGTCCTTATAGAAACAGATTGCGACAGCGCCTAAAATCTTCCCGTCATTGAAGGGCTTCGGTCTCAGGTTTACATAAGGCTCATTCCCATTAAGACCTGATTCATATTCATCACCCTCTCGGACAATCCAGGCCCCAATATCCTTTACGGGAACGACGCTGTATTTCATAACAAGCTTTTTCAAACCCTTATAGTCAATGGAAAACTTGAGGATCTGTCCGTAGGGAATCAGATAGCATTCTTTGTTATAGAAATCCAAGCCGAGATATGCGCCCTTCAAAAGTCCTGACACAATCTGCGCTTGTGTGTATTTCTTCAAGTCCGGGCTGTCATTAATCAGCGTCAAGCAATTCTGAACAAACCGGAATTTATTGAACTCCTTTGGCAGCGCATCCGCGATCGCGGGTGATGCCAGCTGTTCGGTTAAAACTACCTGTATATCATTCACAGAAACGTACCTTTCTCCTTAATCTCATTCCAGATGGCGTGGTTACTGCCCATGAATTTCTTTGCGATGGCACAGCTGACGCCGGTATAGTAATCCACGAAATCTTCCTGCTTGCATCTCACAATGGTCTTCGAGCCATCCGCCCAAAGGACCGTTGTGAAAATCAGGCCTTTCTTTCTCGTGTTAAACACAATTTTCTTGATTCCAGGGTAAACCCCCGCAACAAAGGACTTCCGTCCATCAGCGCCAGCTTTGACAAGTGCTAACTGGCCATCTTTGTTCTCGTAAACTGTCTCCGTCTCGCTCCTGCCGTGAACTTTGGAGCGAGCCCTTACCCGCATCTCGGTGTCAATCGCCTTCCATTCCTTCGGTGACATTATTCATCATCCTCCTCTTTTTCTTCGTCAATGCTCAGAATCACATTGACAATTCTCGCTTTCATCTCATCCGGAAAAGTGTAGTAGCCGACAACTTTCTTGATGACCTGATTGATGGTCTTGTGATGCTCGAGTGCAACTGCCATATCGAGCAGTTCGTTGCCTCCCAGAATCGTCTTGATGTCCTGCATTTTAACCTCCTTAGAAAAGCCAACTCAGTTTATCGACAAAATCATCTTTCTTTACTACAAATTTGGGTTTATGAATTGCTACATGTTGTTTGTCGCTGTCAGGCCTAATACTTTTGCCCTTGATTGTCGCATAACGCGACTCGTCATACTTTTTCATGCGGTCCTCATTATCGCCGTGGATCGCGTCAACAATCATCTGAAATTTGTCATCATTATTGGCCTCTTTGT
>CALAUZ010000428.1 GCA_937892105.1 uncultured Fretibacterium sp.
TACTTCTGACTTGGCTTCCGCTATATTTACTGCTTTCAAAATGTGCTGACTATAACTACCGTAGGTCATACGGGAAGTAACGCCTGTGGAGAGGGTGTAAGACACTATGACCGATATAAGGAAATAGTGCTTTCTTCGATGAAGCAGGAAGCCCCCGCTTCTTAAAGCGGGGGTATGTTCACTAATTCTCTTCATTTTACATGGGAGCTTGAAGCTTATATGAAAATACTGCGGGACTGTCATGTCGTCATGCTCAACCCGCAGAAATTTTGCGCTACTTCGCGTGGGACTTCAGGAAAGGAACGGCAATACCAGCAGCGGTTTTCTCGAAGCCAGTGAAGCCATGATCTGCCCCGTCAAGAAGATGAAGCTCACTGTCCGCATACATTTCATCGTATCGTAGGCTGTAGGTGTAGGGAACAATCCTGTCTGCATTACCGTGAATGAGGCACACTGGCCCGTTGAATTTTTTGGCTGTCTCGTATATCGGCAGGGTTTGTGATGTCAGCATATACACGCGTCCCAAGTCGAACTTCCCGAAAATCTTAACGGTCTCAGGAGGATTGCCAGCATCATAGTTCACTCCCATCACATTACCCCTTATAGCGTCATCTCTAAGCACCGCCGCAGGAGCGAGAAGCACAACGCTCCGTATATTTTCCGCACCAAGCTCTCCCGCAATCATGCTGGACACGACTCCGCCCTGTGAATGTCCGGCTACCGACACGCCTTCAACATACTCCAAGCCCTTCACGTACTCAAACACTCTCTTTGCGTCCTCAATCTCATTCAGCACCGTCATATCCTCGAACCTGCCTTCACTCTGGCCATGTCCGTTGAAGTCGAAGCGTATTGACGCGATTTCTTGGGCTTCGAGAGTGTCAGCAAGCGTCGTGAGAAGTTTCTCGTTCTTGCTGCCAGTGAAGCCGTGAAGTATCATCACCATCGGGTACTTCTCTCCAGGTTTCAGTTCTGGCTTCTGGATAATTGCCGAGAGCTTTCCGTGATGGCCGTCAATAGTCAGGCTTATCGTTTCAGCACCTGCCATTGCCGCAAACAGAAACAGAACAAAGACTACCGCAACAAATTTCTTCATGTATAATCACCTCATTTTATATTTTAACATTAAGGAGGCTAGAAATTTTTGGGCTTATCACCAAGCTGTGAACCTTTAGCCGCAAGAATGCGACCTCAATCCCTAGATGACTTCGCCGGTCAGGAACATCTCATCGCGCCAGGAAAAATCCTCCGCCGCATAATAGACAGCGACCGCATACCCTCAATGATATTCTGGGGGCCTCCCGGTGTTGGCAAGACTACCCTCGCAAGCATTATCGCCCGTAAAACTCAGGCCGAGTTCATAACGTTCTCAGCTGTAACAGGAGGCATAAAGGAAATTCGAGAGGTCATGAAGCAGGCAGATGTAAACCGCAATTTCGGGACTCGAACAATCCTTTTTGTTGATGAAATTCACCGCTTAAACAAGGCTCAACAGGACGCATTCCTTCCGTTCGTCGAGAAGGGAAGCATTATCCTCATAGGCGCAACAACTGAGAACCCGTCATTCGAGATTAACGGGGCGTTGTTATCACGGTGCAAAGTTTTTGTGCTGAAGGCATTAAGCGTTGACAACATAATGGGGCTTTTGCGGCGCGGGCTGAATATCCTTCATGCTTCGGCGGACGATAATATTCTTCGGGCAATAGCAAATTTTTCGGACGGGGACGCGAGAGCTGCATTATCGCTTCTGGAAATGACTGCGCTTAACTCTGAGAACGGCAACATAACCTCTGAGATACTGGAGCAATGCACATCACGTAAATCCCTGCTTTACGACAAGAACGGCGAGGAACATTACAACATCATATCCGCGCTGCATAAGTCAATGCGAAATTCTGACCCTGACGCGGCATTGTATTGGCTTGCGAGAATGTTAGAGGCTGGCGAAGACCCTCTGTATATTGCGCGGAGGATTGTGCGTTTTGCGTCTGAGGATGTCGGACTTGCTGAGCCTTCAGCGATTCATGTTGCGATTTCAGCGTATCAGGCCTGCAACTTTCTCGGAATGCCGGAATGCTCTGTACATTTAGCGCAAGCAGTAATACACATGTCCATATCCCCGAAATCAAACGCCGTTTACACCGCCTACAATGCCGCCCGAAATGACGCGCTTCACAGCATGGCCGAGCCTGTGCCGTTACAGATTCGGAATGCTCCCACAAAGTTAATGCGTGAGCTTGAATACGGAAAAGGCTATCAATACGCGCATGATTTTGACGAGAAAATTACGGCTATGGAGTGTTTGCCGGAAGGTTTAAAGGGCAGGGAATATTATCATCCAACGGAGCAGGGCAGCGAGATTCA